>VHCZ01000207.1 GCA_016871535.1 Verrucomicrobiota bacterium | reverse complement strand
TGAATTCGCTCACAGCGCTATGAAACTTCGGAACGCCATTGCGGGTGTCGTCTGCTCCTTTGTTTTCTCTCAATTCTCAACTCAAATCTGCTCTCAACCCGCCCCGCCCAACCGGGTGCTCGAACTGGACGGTAATGGCAGCTACGTCGAACTGCCGCGCGGGTTGTTCACGAACGAAGTGATCACTGTGGAAGGCTGGGTGTCGCGCTTTTTCGAACTGACGGATGAAGTGCGAGAGGTCGGCGTCAATTTAAGGCCAAATGGCGTTCTCTTTATCGACCAGCCGACGCGGACGCCGGGCGGGCCGATCACCGGCTATCAGAATTACCACTTCCCGGGCCTGGTGCGTTCGAATCAATGGTGTCATCTGGCCGTGGTTTGCCGCAGCAATGCCTGCAAGCTCTACTTCAATGGCGTGCCGATGGCCGCGTCGTGCAGAACGCGATCAGCGATGCGAGCGGCAGCTATCGCTTCGAAAACGTTCCGTGTGGAGAATATCAGGTTCGTTGCGTGGTCATTGATGGATACGAATACTACGCAGGACTGAATGAATCGGAATTTGTGGAAGGCAGCCAAACGGCTGGCAGCCGTAGTCAAGAGGCGACTAAATCGGAAATGAACTCGAGCCCGCCAGCGAACCCCCTCACCCGTCCTTCGGACACCCTCTCCCCCACTGGGGGAGAGGGAAGGGTGAGGGGGATCGAGGCAGTGTCGGCTGTTACGAATTCCAATTCGGCAATCGCCAATCAAAAATCGCAAATCACAATTGAATCCGGTCGGACGACGGTGGACGTGAACTTCCGTTTCACGCCGTTCAAGAAAGGGACGTGGACGACTTACACCTTGGCGGACGGCCTGGCGAGTGAATTGCAGATTCGGAAATTTGTGTTCGAACCGAGCGGCCACGTGTGGATCGCGACGAGCAGCGGCGCCTCGAGGTTTGACGGCACACGATTCATCAATTTCACGACCGAGGATGGCTTGCCGGACAACTTCATCGTGAATATGGACCGCCAGTCGGATGGCACGTTATGGTTCACCACCGCCAATGGCGTCTCGCGCTACGATGGCAAGAAGTTCGTCAATTACGGAATCAAAGATGGACTGCCGATGCTGTACATCCATGCGGCCTAGGTGACCGCGCGCGGCAAAGTTTGGGTTGGAGGAGCAGGAAGGAATGGCGGCGCCGCGTACTTTGACGGCCACCGGTTTGTGGCCTTTACGAGGACCAATGGTTTCCCGGCCGGGACGGCCATTAAGATCAGCGGTTCCCCGGAAGGGAACGCGATCTGGTTCACCGGCGGAGGAGCGCTCGTGAAGTATGATGGGACGAATTTTTTCAACGTGACGAAGGACGCAGGTCTCGGCGAGTTCGAGACGGATACTCCCCACGTCGCGCCGGACGGAAAAGTCTGGTTCGGCGCCGCACCGGGTGCCTGCAGTTATGACGGGACGAACTTTGTGCGGTACACGGCTGAGCACGGGCTGTCAGGCATGGCGTTTTCCACCTACTCGACGCCCGATGGCGTCGTCTGGTTGGCCGGGCCCAGGGGCGTCTCCCGTTTTGATGGGACGAACTTCGTCAATTTCACCGAGCACGACGGGCTCCTGCTGGGCGAGTGCCAGTTCGTAACCAGCTCACGGGATGGAGCGATTTGGGTGGGCACAGCCACGGGTGGCGCCGTGCGCTACGAGCCGGATACATTTACCAGCTTTAACACGGCCGATGGTTTGGCTCGGAACCGAGTGACGGCGATGACCGCGGCCAACGACGGCGGGATCTGGATTGGTTATGGTGCGGTGAGGGTATTCAGCTACCAGTACAGCGGAGCACCTGGCGTGTCCCGACTCGACGGACGAAGCGTTCATCACTTCTCGGATAATGCTGCCCTGACGAATCGCGTCACCGCGATCGTTGCAGGAGGAGGCGGGGAGATGTGGTTGGCGACCGATGGCGGGCTTGTGTCTTTCAATGGGACCTCTTCGCACCGGTGGACGACGAACGATGGCTTGGCGGGCAACCGCGTTTTCTCCCTCACGCGGGGACACGACAATTCAATTTGGGCAGCGACGGAGGCTGGCATCTCCCATTACGTCAACGGGAGATTTGAAAACCTTTCGCTCACCAATGGACCTTTGCGCCGCCGCTACAACCTGGTGTACTGCGACACCAAGGGGCGTATTTGGTTCGGGGAGAACCTGGCTGGGGATGGCACCGGGCCTGGCGCCGCCATGTTCGACGGCAAGTCTTTTCAATTTTTCACCAAAACCAACGGACTCGTCGGCGATATCGTGCTCGCATTCCACAGCGATCCGGATGGCTTGGTCTGGATTGGAACGGACAGCGGCGTTTCGTGCTTCGATGGCGAACGGTTCGTGGCGACTTACACCCGCTCGAACGACCGCCTCGCGCATAACCGCGTGGAAAGCATTTTCCGCGACAGCCGGCGTTGGCTTTGGTTTGGCTCCCAGGCGGGCGCGACGCGCTTTGACGGCCACACGTGGTCCACGCTCACTGAGCGCGACGGGCTGATCGGCCACAATGTCCGAACCATTTGCGAAGGCAAATCCGGGGCGATCTGGCTGGGAACGGATCGCGGCGTGACGCGGTACCGCCCGCCGCCGCGAGCTCCGGCCAACACGCCGACGGTGGCCGTGGAAATCGATCGGCGCTTCGATAATCCCGCCGAACTTCCAGCGATTCTGACGGGCCGGCGCGTGACGTTCCACGTCAGTGTCGCCGATACCAAGACGCACGCAGAGACGCGGCGATTCCGCTATCAGGTCGCGCCGGGAACGGCGAGCGTCGAGGAAATGAAGCGCGGCGAGGATTGGTCGGCATCGCAGAAAGAGCCGCAGTTTGGTTGGGGCACCAACCGCGCCGGCGCCTACACGCTTGCCGTGCAGTACATCGACCGCGATTTGAATTATTCGGAACCCGCCTTGGTTCCATTACGAATCGTGGCTCCGTGGTTCGCGAACGCCTGGATCATGGCGCCGGTGGGCGGGGGAGTTTTGGGGTTGCTGGCTTGGGGAATCACGGCGGGCTGGCTTTACTCGGCGAAACGGCGCGAGGCCGCGCGCTTGCGGGAACGCTTGCTCGAAGAGGAACACAATGCCCGGGAAACAGCGGAGAAAGCCTCTTTCGATTTGGCGGCGAAAAACGTGCAACTGGAAGCGGCGCGCAAGGTGGCCGAGGAGGCCAAAGAATCCGCCGACTCCGCCAACCAGGCCAAGTCGCATTTCCTGGCCAGCATGAGTCACGAGTTGCGCACGCCGCTTAATGCGATCATTGGTTATTCAGAGATGGTGCAGGAAGAACTCGAAGACATGGGCCAGAAAGCGCTCGTGCCTGATCTCAAAAAAATCCAGGCGGCCGCCAAGCATCAACTCAGCTTGGTCAATGACATTCTGGATTTGTCCAAGATTGAAGCGGGCAAGATGACGTTGTTCCTCGAGGAGTTCGACCTGGCGAGGTTGGTGAATGAAGTGGCGGCGACCGTGCAGCCGCTCGTGTCGAAGAATTCCAATTGCCTGGAGGTGCAGTGCCCTGCGGACATCGGCTTGATGCGGTCGGATCAAACGAAGCTGCGCCAGACGTTGTTCAATCTGCTGAGCAATGCGTGCAAGTTTACGAGCAATGGCGTGATACGTTTGGAGGTCGGACGAACATCGAACATCGAACGTTGAAGTGGGAGAGGTGCGTTCCGGCACGCTACTGAAATCCAGAGCGCAGGAACGTGCCGCCGCTCACCCTCACCCCAGCCCTCTCCCTGAGGGCGAGGGAGAAGGCAGCGCGCGCGCTGAGACCAGCGCGCCCGAATCCAACCCGGCGCGGCAAACCATTCTCCCTCTCCCAGCGGGAGAGGGCCGGGGTGAGGGTGAGCGCACGATAACAGTGACGAGTGATAAGGGGTTAGTGGCTAGCAGAAGCCAAAGCGACGCACCGAGTGCTCCACTGACCACTAACCCCTATCCCCTCATCACTTTCCGCGTCAGCGACACCGGCATCGGCATGACGCCGGAGCAACTCGCGAAGCTCTTTCAGGCCTTCACCCAAGCCGATGCGAGCACATCGAAAAAGTACGGCGGCACAGGCCTGGGCCTCGCGCTCTGCAAGAAGTTCGCGCTAATGATGGGCGGCGAACTCACTGTGGAGAGCGAATCTGGAAAGGGATCCTGTTTCACGGTTCGTCTGCCGGCGGTGGTGGAACCGGGCCAAACGACATTCCAGCCTTCGGGAGCGGCGACTTGACAGAGCCTGTGAAACACGCATGTTTCACATATGAGCGCCCATACCGCGACCATCCGGGAATTGCGGACCGACTTTCGTTCCGTGAAAAAGAAGATCGAACAGCACGGCGAGATCGTGATCACCGATCACGGTGCGCCAGCTTATGTGCTGAAAGCCGTAATCTCTCAACCCCCGAAGCGCCGACGCCCGCTGGATTACTACGCGCGCCTATTGAAGCGTCAGCCGAAGCCGATGCCCGCGGAGGAGACTCGGCGGTTTTGGGAGGAGGAACGCGGTGACCGCTGAGGAGGTTTATGTGGATCCCAGTGGGCTGGCGCGCTTGTATATCCATCAGGCTGGTTCCCGCGAAATCTCCGCTTGGCGGGCGAAAATCGGCGACGCGCTGCCGGTGACGCATCACGGCCGGACCGAAGTGATCAACGCTATCTGCCGGTGCGCCTTCCTCGGGCACCTCAACGAACAGGGCTTGGCGGAAGCCCTGGCGGATTTGGCCGACGACTTTGCGAACGGGCGCCTTCGTCAAGCGGACATTTTGTGGCGAGCGGCATTGAATCGCGCCGCAGAATTGAGCCGGAACCACACGCCGAAACTGGGGACGCGTTCGCTGGACGTCCTGCATGTCGCCTGCGCGCTGGAACTCAAAGTCCGCCACTTTTTGACCTTTGATGAACGGCAGCAGAAGCTGGCGGCCGCCGCGGGTTTGAAGCTGGTTCGTTGCTGAACCTCGCAGACGTCCCTACGACTCGACGCTCCGACTCCGCTAACCCAGCGTTTGAAACACTGGGCTATTCTCAAAGGTTCCGCCGGAACAAATCGCAGGCGGCACGACCGCCAAGTGCCAGTCCTCATTCGGCGATGCGCCAGCCAGAAACATGGCGAAACACTCATATTCCTTCTGAAGCCAGGCTGTGATTCAATCGCCGTTGAGCGCATGCAGCGATTCCTATTGAGAGCCTGCTTCAAAATTCCGTGGGGTCCTGCGGCGAGGGATTTTGGCTGCGGCCAAGGCGGCGAGGTCCGAGCATCCCCGTAGCGGGCTGTAAGGAACGAGCTAACGCAGGCCGCAGGCAAAAGACCCGCCGCCCGGAGGGTTTTCGCGCCAAAGGCCGCCTGGCTTTCGTTGCTCCTCAGTCGAAGATCCAGGGAGGATATTCTCCTTCGTCGCGCCTCGCCATCCGGCCTTTGGCGCGAAAACAGGACCCCGCGGAATTTTCGGACACGCTCTTAATGAAACTGTGGATGCTCGTGGAGCATGGCCCAGGTGCGGCGCGAGAGGGGCGCCTGGCGGTAGTTGGGCTCCCACATCGGCTCGGCGCTGGTCGAACGGCGCGCGCGTTCGAGCCATCTTCGGTCAAGCGGGTCGTCAATGAGCTCCAGGGCATTCGCGGCGATGGTGGTTTCCTCTTTCTCGCCTGTGGCATGGCCGCTTCCCACGTAGAATCCAGCCAACAAGAGCGAGACGCGCAGCATCGTGCTTCGCGAGTAGGTCGGCAACGCGCAAGGCCGTTGCGGATCCAGCAGACGGTGGAGGTCGGCAAACACGGGTTGCGTCCACATGGTTGGGTTCTTCGCGGGCGAGTAAGCGTCGAAGAGAATCGCGTGCGGCTTAGGGATAGCTTTCGCCGCGGGCGAGACGAGCAAGCTGGGGAAATCCTCCAAATGCAGCCGCCACGCCACCTGGGCTTGGCCCAAAGCAAATTCGGCGCGCTTAAGGGAGAGCAGTTCTTTGAGGTGATTTTCGAAGCCGCGCAAATATTCGAGCGGCTCGATATTTTCCAGAGCGAACTGCATCGGTTCCGAAGTGCGATCAAAGCTGACAACCTGTATGGAACCCGGGATCTCGGCCAGAGCGCGAAGGACGGTGATCGCGTTGCCGGCGGCGCCAAAGCCTACATCCCAGATCACAAATTCCTCGGGGTGCCGTCGGAAGCGCTCCGCCAGTTTGAGCTGTTTGACATACAGTGCCTCCGCTTCTGCGACCGGGCCAATGACGGGATGGAACGTCTCCGCGTGGGCCAGGGAATGCACGCTCCAGACACCATTGGCCAGGCGAACAATCCGGTAGCTCACATTGGGTTGCACGGACGAATCCTACCCAACAGCGATTATGGACGCATCTCGGTATTTGTATCCCCTCAGTTACTGTAACGACGGTGAGGCGACGCTCCTGCGGAGCCTTTCTTCGATGGCATTGGCTCGGCGAGAGCCTCGCCCCACCCTCAACTTCGGGCATACCGGTATTTGCACAATTCCGTTGAAAGCAAGCCGGGAATCATTAGCATCCTGCCTCCCCGCGCAACCAGCGGGCAGGAAACATCATGAAGAGTTACAATATTGCAGTGATTGGCGGCGACGGGACCGGCCCGGAAGTCATTCGGGAAGCGCTGAAAGTGCTGGACGCCGCCTCAGCCAAATTTGGCCTGAAACTGAATTACACGCACTATGATTTCGGAGGCGCCCGCTATTTGAAGACGAACGAGGCATTGCCCGACAGCGCGGCGGATGAATTGCGGAAATTCCCGGCCATTCTCCTGGGAGCGATCGGACATCCGGACGTCAAGCCCGGCATTCTGGAAAAGGGGATTCTCCTGCGCCTTCGCTTTGAGCTGGAGCAGTATATCAATCTCCGGCCAGTCAAGCTGTACGACGAACGATTTTGCCCGCTGAAGGACAAGAAGCCCGAACACATCGATTTCGTAGTGGTGCGTGAAAACAACGAAGGGCTTTACACGGGGTCGGGCGGGTTCGTGTTCAAAGGCACGCCGAACGAAATCGCCGTCCAGGAAAGCATCAACACGCGCCGCGGGGTCGAGCGCTGCTTGCGCTTTGCGTTCGAGCTGACGCGAAAGCGGAACAAGGCCAAGAAACTCACCCTGTCCGGCAAGACCAACGTGTTGACCTACGCGTTCGACCTTTGGGAGCGGGCGTTTCACGAGATCGGCAAGAAAGATTTTCCGGAGATCAAGCGCGACTACGCCCACGTGGACGCGACCACGATGTGGTTTGTCAAGAATCCGGAGTGGTTCGACGTGATCGTTACGGACAACATGTTTGGCGACATCATCACGGATCTCGGGGCGATGATTCAGGGCGGCATGGGGATTGCCGCGGGGGGCAACATCAATCCCAATGGCGCAAGCATGTTTGAGCCGATCGGAGGCAGCGCGCCGAAATATACCGGCCAGGGTGTCATCAATCCGCTGGCAGCCATTTGTGCCGGGCAGATGATGCTGGATTTCCTTGGAGAGACCGCCGCGGCTCAGGCCATTGAAAGCGCCGTGATCAAGGTCACGCGCGAAAAAATCAAGAGCCTGGCAGCAGGCCATATGGGGCACAGCACGTCCCAGGTCGGGGATCTCGTGGCAGGCGCGCTGGCGTAGCGCGCCGATTCAAGCTCAACGAGTTTTGCCGCCAAAAACTTCAGGCACTGACCCCAGCGCGGGCGAAGCGTGCGGATGTTTGGTTGCGGCGTTAACCGCGCTGGGAACCTCTGTTAACTCTGTTCCCTTCTGTTAAACCACTGCTGTTTCAGGCTCAAGCCCAAGGGCGATTGCTCTGAGCTTCCCGTGCTTCGGCCGCCGCGAAATCTTTCGTGTTGGCCTCGAAGGCTTCGCGCGTGAGATACATCGGTTGGAAAAGCGCTTCGCCGCTGCCGACCAGCGGACCGAACGGAACGAAGCCCAGGTGCTTGTAGAGTTTCTGTTGCCGCGTGGTCCCTGAAATCACCGCCATGTCGTAGCCTTGCCGGACGCAGTATTCCCCGGCGTATTTGAGCAGTCCGAGCGAGACCTGGCCCATGCGATAGTTTTTCTCCACCGCCAGCAGCCGGATCTCGCAAACCGACCTTCCCGGCGGCAAATGATCGTCAAGCCGGGGCAACTTCTGATCCAGCGAGAAGGGCCGTTTGCTGCGCACCGCGAGCATCCCGATGAGTTGCCGGCCGGACACGCAGATGATGTAGGTATTTTCGGCGTGAAACCTGTCCACCAAGAAACCGGTCGGACTCGGTTGATGCTGGGGAATCTCCTCCACGAACGTGCGGTAGTTCAAGCGGTGGATTTGTTCAAACTCCCAATCCTCCGTCGCGATTTTGAACTCGATCGGTGCAGGCAGCTTCATAAAGGCGTTTCTTGGGAACGGGACGATCCGGTTCTGTTTTTCCGAGCCGCAGCCAGAGCAGCCAGTTCTTCCCGGATATTGGTGCGATGGGCGAACAAGACGAGAGCGGCCAGGAGCGCGAATCCCAGAGTCTCCCAACCGGAATTCCTCAAGAATCCGCTCACGAAAGGAAGGGACGTGAAGGCGACGAGACCTGCCAGCGTCGTGCTTTTCAGCAAACCCACCAGCGGGATAAACAGCGCCACCGGTCCGACCATCGCCCACGGGTTCAAAGCGATCGCCGCGCCGGCTG
This sequence comes from Verrucomicrobiota bacterium, assembly GCA_016871535.1. NCBI lineage: Bacteria > Pseudomonadati > Verrucomicrobiota > Verrucomicrobiota bacterium. The sequence continues at coordinate 2,428 of VHCZ01000207.1, read as the reverse complement.
CCGTGGCCATGCCTTTGCCGCCGCGGAAGCGAAGTTGCGCGGGCCAGATGTGGCCGGCGACGACGGCGAGCATCGCCAGGCATTTCAGGGATTCGCCGGAGTTGACGCGCTCAGTTCCCCAAACCGCCAGCCCGCCTTTGCCCATGTCCCAGGCCAGAGTGACGGCGAACGCCCAGGGGCCAAGCGTGCGGCTCACGTTCCGGGCGCCCACATTTCCGCTCCCCGATTGCCGAACGTCTTGACCCGTGGTCATCCAAACCAGGTAGTAACCGAGCGTGATGCAACCCAGGGCATAGCACGCTCCGAACACGGTCAGGGCGTAACCGATGTGGATCGCGGAGATTTCGGCAAGGGAAGCCATGGCTAGTCCGGGTGGAGATCGGAGTTCAACAACTTGCCTTCCTGCATATGACCGGGAGAGCGTTTACCATTATTGCTCTTGTGAGGAAACGAAATTCCGTCCCGCGATCACATTTCCTGCTTTCCAGGCCGTGATTTGCGATTAGGATAGGGCCGATGGCTCTCCTTCGCGAGCTCAAGCGCAATTCAGTGTTGAAGATCAGCGCCCGCAGAGAAAGCCCTGTGAACCATCCTCTCTCAACCGCCCCTCACCGACGCCTTCTTGCGCCCGCACGTATGCGCGTCTCGTTCGCAACTCATCAAGCCGTATGGATTTTCTAATCGTAGGCGGAGGAATTGGTGGGGCGGTGCTGGCCGAGCTGCTGGGACGAAGCGGAAGGAAGGTTGTTTTGCTCGAAAAGAACTCCGGGCCTCCGCGTTATCTGCGGCCGGAGATTCTATGGCCGGCAACCATCGACGTGCTTTGCTCGCTGATCCCGAAAGCGACCTGGGAGCAGGAGTCCGCCTCGCCGCTGCGCGGGATGGAGATCAATGAGGGAAAGCGCGTGCACCACTTGATTTCTCCGGATTTGCTGGATGATCTCAAGATTCAACCCTGGCTGACCAATCCCAACCTCACTCGAGAGCACTTGCTCAGCCTGAATAGCTCCGAAGTTCGGCGTGGCTTCGAGGTCACTTCGGTGCTCAAGGAGAAGGAGCGAATCGTCGGCGTTCGCGCCCTGGACGTCGCCACCGCCAAAGAGAGCGAGTGGCTAGCGCGCTGGACGATTGGGGATGACGGACCGCAGTCAATTCTCCGAAAAGCTGCGGGCCTTCAGATGGAGCGGATCATGTTTCCGCTGGATTTTCATTGCTTCGGGTTCGATTGGCCGCCGGGTTTGGATTCGAGCTTTGCGCAGGTGTGGTTGAATGAGAGCGATGATCCTTCGGGCATTCTCTTGCTCGCGGCAGGGCCTCTGCCGCAGGGCAAAGGCGTTGGGTTCGTGGCTGCTCGTCCCAAGATTTCCGACAGCCCGGCGTCGGTTGCAGAACCGTGGAAGCGGTTTTGCAGTCTCTATCCAGCCGCGCCAAGTATTGTCGGCGAGCGGCGATTTCCGGAAGATTTCATGTGCATCCGGCGAGGCGGGGCCACGTCCCGCGCTACGGTGTGGACGGGGCCATCCTGATTGGCGATGCGGCGCACCCGGTCACCCCGGTGGGCGGCCAGGGCGCCAACATGTCAGTCGCGGATGCTTGCGTGCCGGCAAAGTTGGCGCTGTCGAATGAGCGGAACCTGCTCGAGGAATACGAACGGCTTCGGCGCCCCGCCAACGAACGTTCCCTGGAATTCTCCAAATGGGCGACACGCCTCTGGTCTTTGCCCGAATGGTGCGGGCCCGTTTCACTTTTCCAAATGATGTTGCGAGGCCTGGCGCACTACCCGGCCACGATGCGGCATGCGCTTCAAACCGCGGCGACGGCGTTCCAGACCAAGATTCTCCAGTAATAACACGAAAGCCAGAAACAAAAAAGCCACGCACAAACGCGTGGCTTTCGTGGACAGAGATTTTAGTCGTAGGGGTTAGGTTTTGGCTTCTTCAGCCCAGTTCCCAAGGTGAATGTATTGTTTGATTTTTCTTCGCTCATAACGGTTTTTATGAGGTTTGTCTGGTCGATCCGCGACTTGCGGAAAGGGGTGTTTCCGATTGCGGATCACTTCTGCGATCATATCTGAGGTTTTGGTCATACAATGAGATATGGTGGATTTGACCCGGACCAGGGAGGAACGGCATCGACGATACGTTGTGGGGTTTCCTACTTCTCCCTTCAGTCGTCTGGCCGTCATACGGGTCGCCTTACAATAATTCTGACTGACGATTCGCGCAAGTGTTCAAACAAAAAGCAAGTGGCAACGGTGGCAACATGTGGCAACACATCTCAAACCACTGCCAAAAACACCGGAAGAAGTCGCGCGCCGCGAGTGTGCGTCGGACTGTTTCGAAGCCGGATCAAGACCTCGACGGCTTTGAATCCTCGCGCCGGGCGAAGATTTGACGAATGACCTCTTCGACGGGCACCTCCTGAATAT
>VHCZ01000206.1 GCA_016871535.1 Verrucomicrobiota bacterium | reverse complement strand
GAAAAAGCCGTCTGGCTTCGTTGCTCCTCGGTCAGAGACCGCTGCGGGTATCCTCCCTCGTCGTGCCTCGCCATCCGGCCTTTTCTGCGAAAACAGGACTCCCACGGAATTTTCAGACAGGCTCTCAGACTCCAAATCAGAATGTCGAAACCCGAAACAAATTCGCAAAAGGAGAAATGGGCAAATCCGTGCATAGTTCGAGAAGTGTGCACATGCAGAACAGCGCGTGGGTTTGCCCGCTAAACAGGATTCGACAATCCGCGGTGATCCTCCTTTAATGCCGCCATGAAACACTTCTCCTTTTTCCAATTGATCGTCTCTCTGGCGGCCACTCTGGCCCTCGTGCTTTCGGTTCGTTCGTCTGCCCAGGCGGCTGAACCCGCCTCGAACGCTCGCGAAATGCGGGTCTATTTCGGCACCTACACGGACGCCAAAAGCAAAGGCATTTACGTTTCCCGGCTCGATCTGAAAACCGGCCAGCTCGCGCCCGTCGAGCTCGCCGTCGAAACCAAGAGCCCTTCATTCCTCGCGGTTCATCCGAGCCGCCGATTCTTATATGCCGTCGGCGAAGTCGCCGATTTCGGCGGCAAGCGAGCCGGTTCCGTCAGCGCGTTTTCCATCGATCGGCAAACCGGCAAGCTGACGGTTTTGAATCAGCAATCATCGGGCGGCGACGGCCCTTGCCATCTGGTCGTGGACAAGGCCGGCAAAAACGTGCTCGTCGCCAACTACGGCGGCGGCAGCATCGCCGCGTTGCCCGTGGGCGGCGACGGCAAGCTCGCCGAGGCCAGCGCGTTCATCCAGCACACCGGGTCGAGCGTGAATCCGTCGCGCCAGAAAGAGCCGCACGCGCACTCGATCAATCTCGACGCCGCGAACCGTTTCGCCGCCGCTGCCGATCTCGGCCTCGACAAGGTTCTGATTTACAAGTTCGATCCAGCCAAAGGCACGCTCGTGCCGAACGATCCGCCTTCTGCGTCCGTCAAGCCGGGTTCCGGTCCGCGCCATTTTGCGTTCCATCCGGCAGGCCGATATGCGTATGTCATCAATGAGATTCTGTGCAATGTCACGGCGTTCGCCTACGACGCCGGCCGCGGAACCCTCACCGAAATTCAAACTATCTCGACGCTGCCCGGCGAAGTGCAGCGCGGCTATTCGACGGCGGAAGTGCAGGTTCATCCCTCGGGCAAGTTTCTCTACGGCTCGAATCGTGGCCACGACACCATCGCTGTGTTTTCTATCGATGAAAACACGGGCAAGCTCACGGCTGTGGAGAACGAATCGACTCAAGGCAAAACGCCGCGAAATTTCGGGATTGATCCCACAGGCCAATATCTTCTGGCCGCGAACCAGAACTCCGACACGGTGGTGGTGTTCCGCATCGACCCCAAGACCGGCGCGCTGAATCCGACCGGCCAGACGCTTCCCGTGCCCGCGCCGGTGTGCGTGAAGTTTCTCGCCCTTTGAGAGACCGTGGGAGCGCCGGCATCCCTGCCGTTACATTTGAGCGAAGAACTGCCGGGCGATTATCGCCTCCTTCGGGGGGATATTTTGGAGACGAATATCCAAAGTCCGCTCGCCGGCAGGGATGCCGGCGCTCCCACCATGAATCACGGCACAGCCGGCGCGACCAGGCGGTAGAAGCGGCCTTGGGCGCGCGGGGCGGGATCGAGGATCGTTTCCACGCGATTGGTGGCGCGGAACGCGATCGTCATCAGGTTCAGCCACGCCTCCGCATTCAACGAGTCCTTGAATTGCACCGTGTAAGTCCGGTTCGAGCGCGCAAGGAATTGGAGGTGCGCGGAGGCAGCATCTTTTTTGGCCCATTCCAGCTTGAACGAATCGCTCTTGTCCTTCGGGTTCGAGCCGGCCAGATACTCCTGCGCGTTGGTTAAGCCGTCGCCATCCGCGTCCAGCAATGCATCCGCGGCGTTGTTTGTCGCCAAACCATTCGCGGCCTCCCAAACGTCCGCCATGCGGTCCTTGTCGAAATCGGCAAAAACCAGCAGCGGCGCGTCCAGGCTGATGGCTGGCGTTCGAGCGGACGCAACGTTCGTGATGAGCACGCTGTAGGAACCTGCGTCGGACAACTGCACGTTGGCCAAAACCAGCGTCGCATTGGTTCCAAATGGGAGCGTCGTGGCGTCGCGCCGCCAGCGATAACTGAGCGGTGGCGTGCCGGTCGCCGCCACGTTCAGGACTACGGTATCGCCCACCAGCGCCATCTGGCCTTGCGGCTGGAGCACAATTTGCGGACGGACCAGCACGTTGATGATCGCCGGGGCGCTGGTCCTCGAGCCAATGCGATCCGCGACCACGACGTCGTAAGCGCCGCTTTGCGGCAACTGCGCGTTGGTCAACACCAGATTGGCTCCGGTAGCTCCCTGAATGTTCGCGCCGTTGAAACGCCACTGATACGTGACCGGTCCGGCGGCCTTCACCGAAACGGCGATTGGGACATTGACGCCTGGGTTCACGTTGCGGCTGCGCGGATGGAGAACGATTTTCGGCGGTTCGAGCACGGTGATCCGGGCCGGGGCGCTCGCCATAGCGCCCGTGCCATTCACGACGACAGCCTGATACTCTCCGGCATTCGCGCCGTTGATCGCGCTGAGGGACAACGCCGCGTTGGTCGCGGTGCGCAAGTTTTGGCCCTGGAAACGCCATTGATAGGCAAACGGCCCGGCGCCTTCGGCCAGCACGTTCAACGTCACGTCCGATCCGCCAACGACAATCTGGCTCGCCGGCTGCCGGGTGATGGCTGGAGGCGTCGGTTGTTTATTCGCAGTTCCAGGTGTGGGCGCGGCAACGCTCCAGGTCGCGGGGTCATTTCCGTGTTGAGTGCTGCCTTTCCGCTGGAGCGAATGGCCGATCCCATCCGCAGCGACCGGCCACGGCGCCGTGTCCGAATAATCAATTGCGTCCACCAGAATCGTTGGAATTCGCGCGGAGTTTGTGCCGGGGGCGGGCTCCGGTTCGCCCGGCTTGAACAACTTCACGCTGCCCGCCCGGTTGTCCAACCGTCCTTTGTACGGGCCCAGAATTCCGATGTCAGGAGCCACCTTGTATTTGGAGCGGAAGGCGGATAGTTGCGCCGGCTTCGTCGCAGGATTGAAAGTCACCACCAGCAAATACCCTTGCGCAGCGAGGACCTGATTGGCCGGAAATTCAAAATCCACGGTGCCGCGCAGCGTCCAGGTGTTCGTCGAATGGACCGGATCAAAGAGGGGCACGGGCTGCGCGGTGGCGTTGTGCAGCTCGATGTATTCGTCCTCGTCGTTGTCCCAGTAGCGATCGTTCGCGAACACGGCCGGAAGGTGATACATGATCTCGTTGACAATGACGGGGCCGACCTTGGGTCCGGTGTTGGCGGCCTGGAGGGAAGCAGCGAGTTGGGGCGCGAATTGTTCTTGCCCCGCGCTGTTCACCAAACGCCCGAAGGTCACGTCCGGCTCCGACCCCTCGAAGGCAAAGCCGTGCGTGTACCCTTGAAGATTTCCCGCGCTGTCCGCCGCGAACAGATGGACCTGTTCGCCAAAGCGGTTGAATGAAAAACCCGCCGAACGGTCTGGGTTGTTGTTGAAGTCGTCTTCGTCAAACACCTTGAACCCGCCGGCCGGAATCGTAGTGCCGTTCGGAATCCGGAACTTTTTTGGCGCGCCGGGATCATCGCTCAAGAACCACCCGCCCACGTGCGCCGGAGCCCCAGCGGGATTGAACAGCTCAATCGCATCTTTCCGGTCCCCGTAAGCCAGAACTTCGTTGATGACGATAGGCGCAACCGCCGGCGGGGCCGGATCCGTTTCGCCCGGCGAACCTCCCGGCTTCGCGCTGACCCGCCACGCGGACCGGAGACCGAGTTGTTCCGCGGCGGTGCTTTCGTCCGCCAGCACGAGGGAAAAGCCCAAACTGTCCGTCGCGCGATGCCAGCCGTCCGCGTAGGCGAAGTCCAGAATCGTTTCGCCCGACGTGTTCCGCATGGCGAGGCGTTCGCCGTTGTTGTCCAGGTTGCCAGAATAGGGCCCGACGATGGCGGAACGCGGCACGGTCGGATTGCGCCGGCTGAAAGCGTCGCGGTTCTTGGCCAGCACCAGCCGCCGGCCCGCGGGCAAGGCCTGATCGGAGGCGTTGCCGAACGTGAATTGGATGCCGCTGGAAAACGCGACACCGTGCAGATCGAGCGTTCGCCCGCTCGCGTTCTTCAATTCAAGGAACTCGAAATCGTCCGCCGTGATCGCGGCGTCCGCCGCTCGTTCCGCGGGCGTCGGCGCGACAGGGTTGTAGTGAATCTCGGTGACAATCAAGTCGCCCGCGCTGGGTTCAGCGAACTCCGAGAAGCGCGCCTCGGTCAAGCCGGACCACGGACTTGAAACCGGCGGATTGCTTCCGCCGACCAGGTTTCGGTGATTCTGGTTGCGGGAGCGAGCCTTCACCGTGGCCTTCTGCGCCAACGCGACGGGGCCGCTGTAAATCAGCGCCGAGGGCGACACGTTGCCGCCGGGAAGGCGCGGGTCCGATCCGTCCAGCGTGTAGTAAATCGTCGCTCCATCCGGCGCGGTCATGGTGAGGTTGAAGTCGGCGAAAAGCGGTCCGCTCACGCGGCTGAAAATGGGTTTCTGGAGCAGATTCGTGTCGAAGAAATCGATCCGGTTGGTCAGCCAGTTCTTCAAGAAATTGATCTCGCCGGCCTGAGAGTTTCCACGTTTGGGCTGCCGCCATTTGGCAAAATCGCGCGGCGCGGATTCGGCGACCTCCGCCGCCAGAGAGTCAATCAGGTTCAGAACTTCCTCGTGGCTGAACGGGCCTTCGCGCAGTTCTTGCCAGCGGTCGATCCAGCGTTGCCAGAAGTTGGGATCGCGAAACAGCCGGCTCCACCAGACTTCGGTGAAGAAGTTGGCGCCCCACTCCCGTGGATTGTCGTCGCGGCTGTCCTGGGAGCCGAGCGTCCGGTCGTAATCCCAGAGCGGGCCATACACCAGCGGACCATTGCGCGGCTTGTGAAAGAACGAACTCAAACGCAGCGCATCGACATTCCAGGTGAGGGTATCGACGACGTGGAAATCGATCCAGGCGGCGGCATTGACAAAGGGCGCGTAGCCAAGCGTCGGGTGCGCGAAGTTGGCGCTGTTGAGCGCGTCCCGGAAGGCGTTGAAATAGTTCGTGAGATACTGGCGTTGCGCGAAACGTTCAGGCAGTTTGATCTCCGCTTCTTTCGGTTCGACATACGCGATTTCCCGGCCGCCCGCATGAAGGCCGACATCGCCCGGGTCCAGCCGGTCAATCTTGAAAATGTATCCCCCGGTCACGCCCGGAGGTTCCGCATCGCCGGGGAGCAGTTCGTCGATATCGATGCGGTCTTTGCCGCGTTTGACTTTTTCCAGGATGTTGTAAACCCCGGCGTAGCTGGCGGAGGAAATCGGCCCGTTGACAGTTCCGGAGCTGACGTACACTTCCACAAAACGATAGCGCGGCGCGTAGCGGCCCGTGCGGTGGCCGAACGCAAAGGCCAGGGGATTGCGGATGAGGGACGGATCCCAATTGTAAGGGGCGTGGAAGACCCAATCCGGATCCGCCGGCAGGTCGAGAATGGAAAAATCCTTAGGCCGGTTGGCTTCATCCCATATTTCCACCGCGTAGTTCGGCTTGGGCTGGTTGGCGGTGCTGGAACCGCGATCCTTGAATGCGGCTCGCGTGGAGGAATCCGGCGCGTTGGTCAGCGCGCTGCGTCCCCGGACCGGCTCGTGAATCGTCATTACCGCCGGCAGGTAGGACGTGCCGTTGAGCCGGCCGCCGCCGAAACTGTGAATCACAAGAATGGGGAGATCCGAAGTGAAATTCACGACGTTCGCGCTCAGCGCAATGAAGCTTTCCGTCCGCACGGGGCCCGGAAACAATCCCGGCGCATACAATTGCGCCCGCACCTGCGCGCTGGTGCTGATGTTCAACGAACTGGAATAAATGGGCGAAGTGTCCCCCGGCAGCGACCGATCCAGCGTGTAGCGAATCACGGCTCCGGGAACGGGTTCCGCCGGCTTCAGGGTCAACAGGAAGGGATCGACGAATGTCGTGGTGTCTCGCGAAAACCGCACTTCGCCCGCCGAGCCGGGAAGGCCGGCTACGTTCGCCCCTCCGGGAGTGACCGCGTTAAAAAACCGAAACACGTTCGTCAGCGTCTTGGTCTGGCGCGCCACGAATTCCGGGAGCAGAAGAAAGTCCGGATCGAACTGGCTTCGGTTCAGCGCGTGAATTGCCAGCACGTTTTGTCCGGGCCGCACCAGGCTCGAACGGTCGATCAGATTGATCCGCTCGCTGACGAGCGCCAGGGCGTTGGAGCGCGCGTTGACGGCAAAGGAATTCCACTCCAGCGCGGCAGGCGCCAGCCGGCGCGCGATTTCCTGGCCGTTCAAATAAGCCACGAATCCGTCGTCATACCGCATCAGGAGCTGGAGATCGTTCACGTTGGAAAGGTCGGTTCCGGCAAAGGCGAGGCGGACGTAAGCTGTGGCGTTCACTCCGCTCACTTGCGCCTCAATATCGGTGCCGTCCAGGTTGTCGAAACTAAGCGGCCCGGTGGTCTTGTCGAACTTGAGCGCGGTCTTGGCCTTCACCCAGGATGAATCGTCAAATGCAGGCTGAATCCATTCCGTGCCGATGCTGCGGGTGGGAATGAGAATTCGCGCTTCCGCCCCCGGCGCGATCAGCGCCTCCGTGCGGACGTCTTCGATCGCCAGCCCGTAAGACCGTCCTTCCTGTTGCGGCGGGAACGTCGGGGCGAATTCGCTGGCGATGGTTTTGCCGTCGGGTTTGACCAGACCCAGGTACTCGCCATCGGCGTTGAGTTTGAAGTTCGTGTGCAATGGCTGCCCCGGCTTGGCGCGGTCAGCGCCCGACGCGTAAACTGTCAGGTATCGTTGTGGAGGGAGATTGGTCGCGGGGAAGCGCCACTTGGTCAGATTCGCCTGTTCGTCCGTGAGAGAGTAGCCTGCCAGATTCACGGCGTTGGTGCCCGCGTTGTAGATTTCGATCCAATCCGAATACTCGCCGAGGTCGTCGAGGACGGAACGATCGTTCGCGGCCATGAATTCTGAGATCAGAATGGAATCGTCGGCGCGGGCGGGCGGGAGACTGATCCTGGCCGTCAAGGTGAGGAGAAAAGCCAGGAGTACATTTGCGGGGGAAGTCATAGCAACAGCGGTCAACGTGCGCTTGGTTAGCATGGGTTGCAGCGATGCCGTGATTAGTAGGCGAACCTTCGCGATTGATCAATTCCATTCCTTGCGGAGCGACTCCGGCGTCAACCCTTGCCCACGCAGCGCCTGCAGACTCAGCGCGTCGTGCCGTTTGGCCAACCTTTGACCCGCTTCGTCCGTCATCAACGGACAATGATAAAGCGCCGGCGCAGACCAGCCGAGCGCCCGATAAAGCAGGAGCTGGCGCGCGGTGGACCTCAGCAAGTCCGCGCCCCGCACGACTTCCGTAATCTGCATGGCCGCGTCATCCACGACCACGGCCAGTTGATACGAGGGAAAGCCGTCCTGCCGCCAGACCACGAAATCCCCGAGGTCCTTCCCGGCCGTGAACCGCTGCGGGCCAAAGCCGCCATCGACAAAGGAAACAACCTCGCCGTCGGGTACCCGGAAACGCCAGTTCATTTTCCTCTCGGCGGTTGGCGATGGGCGGTTGGCAATCGGTGATTGGGGACTGCCGATTGGCGATTGCCGATTGGCGATTGACACATCCGCCAAGGCGTAATCCGTAAAACGTGAAACGTAACGCTCGCGGCACGTGCCGGGGTAAATCGGTTCGTCGTCCTCGGCGTGAGGCGCCTGCAACGCCTGTTGAATGTCTTTGCGCGAACAGGTGCAGGGATACACCGCGCCCAGATTCTGCAACTTCTCAAACGCTGCGCGATAAAGCTCCAGCCGCTCGCTTTGGACGTACGGCCCGAAAGCTCCTCCGCAATCCGGGCCTTCCTGCCAGTGGATTCCAAACCACCGCAAGTCCTCGAACAGCGCCCGGGTAAACTCCGTCTTGCAACGGGCGCGATCCAGATCTTCGACCCGCAGGACGAGCGTGCCGCCGCAGTCGAGCGCCCGCTGGTGCGCGATCCAAAACGTCCGCGCGTGGCCCAGGTGCAAAAAGCCCGTGGGCGAAGGGGCGAGGCGGCCGCGGTAAGTTCTGCGGCGGAATGATTCGTCGGTCACGGCGATTCTTTAGCACCGCCGGCAGGGAGCGTGAAACGTAATGCGTAATGCGTAAAACGTAATGCGTGAAACGTGAAGCGTGAGGCTCGGGCAACGCCTCGGTAAACGGTGGTGGAGCGAGGCTCCTGCCGAGCTGTGCATCGATAACGATTGGCTCGCCGCTCTTTTGTCCATCTTTTTGGGAGGTCCAATACTGTTAGCGATGGTAGGGACGGATTCCACTCCGTCCCTGACTACGAGCGAACGGCGCGGACTACTGGTTGGTCAGCCGATAGAATTTCGTGCCGGGGGCGAGGGGCGTCTTGAACGAGTTGGCGGTTGTGGTTTCTTTGGTCCAGGGACCAGTCACGACGCCAGCGGATTGCAGGGTGAATCCAGTGCCTTCCCAACTGATCGTCAAATTGTTTCCGTCACGCGCCAGGACAAGCCGCGGCGCTGTCGGGGGAGCGACTTGAACGGGCTTGCCGAGTTGGACGACCTCGGAAAAGAGCGTGGTGAGCGTCGGAGCGTTGGGTGTGCCAGCCGACTCTTGAGAGAAATTGGCCGTCACGGTCACACCGATTCCCACCGCGAGATTCAGCTTGGTGATGTCGAACTCAAATTCGCCCGGTTTGGGATTCAAGTCCGCGCCCGATCCTTCCACAAAAGATCCGAGGTAAGCCGCGCCCTGAATGAAACCGCCGGGCAATTCCGGAACCCGGCTCGCCAACCCTTCCTGGTCGGGAAGATAAACATCGACAATCGTCGCGGGGAAAAGATTCGTATCCGCAACCGGGACGGTCCCGATCAGCCGATTCGCGGCGCTGTTCGTAGAGAGGACGGGCGCGATGCCCTGGCCGGGATCCAGCAGCGCCTTCGCGTAGTAATTGGTGATGAAGGCCCCGCTGCTGCGGAGGGGACTCACCGGCGGCACGAAGTTGTTGACGAGCTTGTTTCCGCGAAGCGAAACGATGGCGTCCTGGCCCAGGCCATCCAAAAAATCGCGCACCAGCACCTCCGGTGTGAACAGACTCGAAGGGTAGTTGTTGAAAATGACATTGCCTTCCACGGCGTCGCTCTTCCCATCGAAATCGGAACCGATGCGCGTGGTGGCAGTCTGGCCGCTGACCAGCGGGACGCCGTTGGTGAAGCGCGTTTGGCCGTCGATGCCCACGCCGAAATAATTCCCGGCCATCACGACGTTCGTGCGCGGGCCGCCGCCGTAGAATTCAATGACGTGGTTGTAGCCGGTGGCGCTGTAGTTCGCAATCGTCCGCGGTATCACGCCGCCGAAAATATTCCGCTCGTTCTCGTCATTGACGCCGTCGCCGTCCGTCCCGATCAGCGTGCCGCCGCCGTGCCGTCCTACCTGAATTCCGCCTTCGTTGGGAAGGCCTGCCAGCGTCAGACTGTAGTCGTTTGTCCCGTTCGGCAGGACGCCGATGAAATTGCCCGCGACGCGCAGGTTGGCGCCTTCAACGATGACAGGAATTTTCATCCCGACGATGACGTTGAAACCCGCTGGCGCATTCGTGGATCGAGCCGGCACGCCGACGACGATGTTGTCGCTCAAAAAGGCGTCGGCGCCTTCGCGGAAGCGAAATCCGGTCACGCCGGCGTTGGCGCCGGCGACGGTTTTACCGTCGGCATCGACGCCCATCCAGCAACCGCTGACGCGGCCGTCGGTCGCCTTCACGGCGAAGGAGACGCAATAGATCGCCGGATCGGCATCGGACGTTTCGGGGACAAGGCGGCCCAGAAAACCGACGCCGCGCACGGTGAAATTCGCGCCGCCCACAACGCCGAGGATCGCGCTCTCTGACGTGCCGTAGCCGTCGTAATCCAGGACCGTCCGTCCTCCGTTCCGCGAATCGAGAAAGATGCGGATGCGGGCGTTGTTGGGCGCGAGGATCGGATTCGTGTTGGGGGCCGATCCGGGCTGGCTGTAGCCGTCAATCGTGAGGTGGCTCTTCTTGATTTGCGGATAACCCTCCGGTGGCGTGGCAATGTAATGCGGTCCCGCCCCGGGAATGTTGAACCGGATATCGTCGCCGTCGGCGACTCGCGCCAGCGCCTGAGCCAACGAAGTCTCGCCCGCGCCGGGGCTGATGTTATTGGTGGTGGTAACAGTGATGATGGCGGCGTTCGCGGAAAGGAACAAGGAAACGCCTCCCAACCAGGCCAGGGGCAAAGCGGCTCGTCTCATAAATTATGGCGGCGGATTATAGACTCTTGGGTGGGACCGGCAATTTTCATTTTCAAAACACGCGCAAGAGCGTGTCTTAAGAATGGGTGGCACGGGCTACCAGCCCGTTTGCGGCGGCAACTTGCCCCCGAAATCGCGGCAGGCTGGTAGCCGGTTGGCAGCCTGCCGCAACAGGCTGGGGGCCTGTTCCACCCAAAAGGCATTTTTCAAAACAGAATCGAGGAAACAAAAAAGGGCACCCCGACGAATCGGAGTGCCCTTGCGAAACGACTTCAATCACTTGCCGCCCAGGATAGCGTCCTTGGCCGCTTTGGCGACGCGGAACTTGACCACCCGTTTGGCGGGGATTTTGATTTCCTCTCCCGTGGCCGGGTTGCGGCCGATGCGGGCCTTGCGGTTCACCAGCACGAGCTTGCCGAGACCCGGAAGCGTAAAGCTGTTCTTGGCGTTTTTGTAAGCCAGCTCGGCGACATGTTCGAGGATTTCGCCGGCGGTTTTTTTCGTAGTGCCGGCCTTTTCGGCGATCGCTGCTGCAATCTGAGATTTCGTCAGTGGTTTTGCCATACTCTCTATAGTTTAGGTTTGGTGAAGTCTTTCAGACTTGCGCGTAATGAAAGCCGTTTCATGCTGGTGGTGCAAGGACAAAATCAAAAACTTTTCCCCACGAATTGAATCCAATTAATAGTGACCATAGAAAAGGGGAGGGGGAGTGGGGGAGGGGCCGGTTGACTCAGAATCGTGCTGACCCAAGCCGATGCACGAAGCATGAGTCGAAAAGCCAACAAAGAG
>VHCZ01000205.1 GCA_016871535.1 Verrucomicrobiota bacterium | reverse complement strand
CTTCGTGTATTTGAAATAACCCGTCTGGCAAACGACGGAGGCCGCTTCGAGGACAAAGACTCCGCCGGCGATCAACAGCACAAACGGTTGATGAATCAATACGGCAAGAATGCCCAAGGCACCGCCGAGGGCCAGCGAACCGGTATCGCCCATGAACATCTGCGCGGGGTGGCAGTTGAACCACAAGAATCCCAGACCGGCTCCAATCATCGCCCCACAAAAGACCGCCAGTTCCCCCGCCCCCGGAACGTAAGGCACCTGCAAATAGGTCGCGAACCGAATGTTGCCCGCGACGTAAGTGAACACCAGAAACACGGTCGCAACGATCAACGTGCAGCCAATGGCCAGACCGTCCAGACCGTCGGTGAGATTCACGGCATTGGAAAAGCCGACGATCGTCAGCACGGTCACGAGCAATCCAAGCGCGCCGACGCCCGTCAGCACGGGGTATTTGTAGAACGGAACCATGAGCTCCGTGATCAGTTCGCTCGTGGCGGGCAGCAGCCAAAGGTACAGCCCAATGAACAAGGCCAGCAGAGTTTGCACGGCCAGCTTGATGTACGACTTGGCGCCGCGGCTGTTTTGCAGCGCGATCTTCGCGTAGTCGTCGTAAAATCCCAGGCCCGACAGCACGACGAGCGAGAGCAACGTCAGCAACACGAGCTCGTTCCACTGCGCCCACAGCAACGCGGACAGGTCCATCGCCGTCACGATCAGCACGCCGCCCATGGTGGGCGTGCCGCGTTTGCTCAGGAGGCGCGCGGCCATCTCGCCCGCTTCCTCGGCTTTGTCGGCATAGTTCTGGCCGAACTTCAATTGCTTCAGCCAATCGATCACTCGCGGTCCCAGCCACCAGCTCAGCGCCAGCGCTGTGAGGGCGGCGCCCGCGCTGCGAAACGTGATGTAACGGAATACGCGTAGGAACGAAAACGGGTCGGCCCATTCTGTGCCCGCCGCCCGCTCCTGGATGTATTGACTCAGATAATAAAGCATGCGTCGGTCGGTCGATGGCCCGTAGTCATTCCTCTGCATTTTGCGGTTCACCTCGCCGCGCCGCCCGCGCGCAGCATTTCGCTGATTCGCTCCAGTCGTGTCGCGCGGGAAGCTTTCAAAAGAATCACATCGCCCGGTCGCACAAATTCCTTCAGCGCGGCGGTCGCCGTTTCCACGGCGGAGAATTCGCTGACCGCGTCCAGGCCGGCGTCTCGCGCGGCTTTCCCCATTACCGAAGCCATGTTCCCCACCGCAAAGAGGCGGCCGATCCCGACTTCAGCCGCATAACGCCCGACTTCGGCGTGAGCCTCAGGGCTGTGTTTCCCCAACTCGGCCATGTCCCCGAGCACCGCGATCCGCCGGCCTTCGCAGGGGAAATCCCGCAGCGTTTGCAGCGCCGCGCGCATCGAATCGGCGTTGGCGTTGTAGGTGTCGTCCAGAATCTGCAGGCCGTTCCCTCGCCAAAGCTGGAGACGCATCTTGGGTGGAGCGCAGCCGGCCAGGCCGTGCTGGATCTCAGCACGGCTCAGACCGAGTTCCTTCCCGACCGCTACGGCGAGCAAAGCGTTCCGGACTTGATGGTGGCCCAGCAGGCGGACCTCGTATTCTCCAGAAAATTCTGCGTCGGGCGCCGTCACGTCGAATTTCACCCCCGTCTCAGTGACCCGCGCATCCCGGACGCGCCAATCGTTCGTCGGTTCAAAACCCACGCGCACGACGTTGGCGCGCGTCCGCGCGATCGCTTTCGACATGGGCTCGCAATCGCCATCGACGAAGAGCTTGCCGTCTGCGGGCAAGAGTTCTGCCAGCCAGCCCTCCTCCTGCGCGACGCCCTCCACGTCGCCGAAGAACTCCAGGTGTTCGCGGCCAATATTCGTGAGGAGGCCGTAGCGCGGCTGAATCATTTCCACGAGCGGCGCCAGTTCGCCGGGATGGTTGGTGCCGACCTCGAGAACCGCGGCTTGATGCGCTTCGTTCAAGTTCAGGAGCGTCATCGGCACGCCGATGTCATTGTTGAAGCTCGCTTCGCTTCGAAGCACTTCGAAGCGCTCGCGCAACACGGCCGCGACGAGTTCTTTGGTCGTGGTTTTTCCGTTGGACCCGCCCACGGCAATGAACGGGAGGGCAAAATCCTTTCGGTAACGCGCGGCCAGTCTCCCCAGCGCCTGCCGCGTGTTGGACACGCCGATGAGCGCGCATTTTTCAGAGCCGCGCGGCACCTTGGCCTGGTTCACAATCGCCGCGCACGCGCCGTTCTTGAAGACCTCGGGCAAAAAATCGTGGCCGTCGAACCGTTCGCCTTCCAGCGCAACGAACAGATCGTTGGCCTGAAGCTGCCGCGAGTCCGTGCAAACGCGGCAGACGCGGGCGCGCGGCGAACCGCTCAGCAGTTTTCCGCCGCACGACTCGGCAATGAATTTCAAAGTGCGCAGCTCCATGCTCCAGTTCAAGCTCATTGGTTTTTTCGAGTTAGTTCCCCGGGGTGAGCGGCGCCGCTTCGATTCCGCATCCGGAAAGCGGCCGGAGCGTTTCCAGCGATTCGCGCGCGTAGATTCGGTCGTCAAACGGGATGACGGTGTCTTCAAATTCCTGATACGTCTCGTGGCCTTTTCCAGCAATGAGCACCGTGTCGCCGGGGCGTGCCATGGCGATGATCTCATAGATCGCGCGGCGGCGGTCCAATTCCACCAGGCACCGCGATGGACGCACACTGCGGTAGCCTTCCTCGACCTGGGCGGCGATCCGGGCGGGATCTTCTTTTCGCGGATTGTCCGTGGTGATCACGGTGAAATCCGCCAGCTCCGCGGCCGCGCGCCCCATCTTGGCTCGCTTGCCCTGGTCGCGGCTGCCGCCGCACCCGAAGGCGACCAGCAGACGTCGCTCGGTCAATTCGCGCAAGGTAGTGAGCACCTTCCGCAAGGCGTCCTCGGTGTGCGCATAATCCACATACACGCCGAACGGAAAGCCGGCGGAGACGTTTTCCAAACGGCCCGGCACAGGGTCCATCGTGTTCAACGCCGTTTTCAGCGGCGTCGCGCCAAGTTTGAGGACGAGGCCCGCGCCCACGGCGGCCAGGGCGTTATACACGTTGTGGCGTCCGATGAGCGGCAAGCGGCAATGGAAATTGAACTCCGGCGTTTCCACCGCCATCCGCGTGGCGTCCTTGCCGAGTTGAATTTCCGACGCGCGAAGCATCGCCGTCTCGCGCAGGCCATAGGTCAATTGGATTTCCGCTTTGGTTTCGGAAAGCAGCCGCTGGCCAAACGCGTCTTCGATGTTGATCACCGAACCGCCTCGCTTGGTGCCGAGAAACCGCGGCGTGAAGAGCCGCTGCTTGGCTTGGAAATATTGGTCCATCGTGCCGTGGTAATCCAGATGGTCCTGGGTGAGGTTGGTGAAGATGGCGACGTCGAAATCCACGCCGCAGACGCGCTTCTGATCGAGCGCGTGCGAGCTGACTTCCATGACACACGCCTCGCAGTCCGCGCGCACCATGCTCGCCAGCATTTGCTGGACTTCGAGCGCTTCGGGCGTGGTGCGCTGGGCCGGAAACACGCGTTCGCCGACTTCGTAACGGATCGTGCCGAGCAACCCGGTTTTGATGCCCGCCGTTTCCAACAGGTGTTTGACCATGAAAGCCACGGTGGTTTTCCCGTTCGTGCCCGTCACTCCGATCACGCGGAGCTTTGTGCTCGGATGCTGGTAGTAAGCCGCGGCGGCCAGAGCCAGCGCCTCGCGAACATCGGTCACTTTGATTTTTGTGACCCGTTGTGACACGAAGCCGTTGCGCTCGCAAATGACCGCGGCGGCGCCGCGGGCGATGGCGCTGTTGATGAAGTCGTGGCCATCGACGTTCTGGCCGGGAATGGCCACGAAAATCATTCCGGGGCCGACCCGGCGCGAATCATAAGTGATGCCCGCGACCTCGCGGTCGAGCGAGCCTTCGACGCTCACCGTCGGAAACTCATTAATCAATTGCTTCAGTTGCATGATGGTCTCCTCCACTTGCTCGGAGAATCTACTGTTGGTTCACTCCGCTTGCAAACGGCCCGCGGGAACTGTGCTGCGCCAGCGCATCCGCCGGCGGCAAGTCCGGCTGGATCGCCAGATATTTGGCCGCGCGTTCGGCCATGGCCCGAAAGGCCGGGGCCGCTGTCAGGCCGCCGTAGTAAGTCGGCAGTTTGGGTTCGTCCAAAAACACGCCCAAGCAGAGTTCGGGGTGATGGGCCGGGAAAAAGCCGATGAACGAGGCAAAGTACTTCCCCGGCACGTAGCCGCCGGGCCCGGGCTTTTGCGCCGTCCCCGTTTTACCGGCGACCGAGTAACGCTCCAGCTTTGCCCGGCGCGCGGTCCCATTGGTTGAAACCACTTGTTTCAGGGCCGCGGTCATTTGCGCGGCGGTCGTTTCGCTGATCACACGCCGGACTAGTTGGGGCGAGTATTGCGCGATCACCTGCCCTTGATCGTCCTCGACCCGATCCACCAGCATCGGCTGCATCAAGACTCCGCCGTTGGCAATCGCGCTCATGGCTAAAGTCAACTGCAACGGAGTGATCGCGATGCCCTGCCCGATGGGGATTCGCGAAATCGAAAGCTTGCTCCACTTCTTCGGCGGATAAACCAGACCATCCTCCTCGCCCAGCAACGGGATGCCCGTCCGGCTGCCGAAGCCGTAGCCCTGGATGTAGGAATAGAGGCGGGCGGGTCCCATTTGAATCGCGATCTTGGCCGTGCCGATGTTCGAGGATTTGGCCACGACCTCTTCGACGGAAAGAATCCCCGCCGGGTGATCGTCTCGCAGCGAGCGCCCCGCAAAGAAGAAGCGGCCATTCTCACAGTCGATCCGCGTGTCCAACGTCATGAGTCCGTCGTTGAGCGCTCCGGAGACGGCGACGATCTTGAAGGTCGATCCCGGTTCCGCCAAGTCCGTGATGACGCGGTTCCGCAGGATCGCCGGAGGAAATTCCCCGGCCCGATTCGGATCGAACGTTGGCTGGTTAGCCAGGGCCAGGATTTCTCCCGTGCGCGGCCTGATAACGAGCGCGGACGCGCTGACGGGCGAATGCTTTTGCATCACTTCGGCCAACTCCGATTCGACGATGTGTTGGAGGCCGGCGTCGAGGGTGAGGATGACGTGGCGACCTGAATGCGGCTCGACTTCTTGATCGCGAAATGTCACCAACTCCCGCGCCCGCACCACTTCCGTGCTCCGCCAGCCCGGAACGCCGGCCAGCGCGGAATTCATCTTCAACTCGATGCCCTCCGCGCCGGTGATGTCGCGGACCGGCCCCAAAATCGTCTGGCGCTGCGTGTCACCGACGAACCCCAAGACATGCGCCGCCAGCGTGTGATTGGGATAAATCCGATGCTGATCCTCGCACGCTTCCACATAGATCGCGCTCTGCCGGAGGTTGCGGAGAAAGGCCCGGTCTTTGGCATTCAGTTTCTTTTCCTCGACGCTGAATTGAATTCCTTTCATCGCCGCCTGAATTTTTTCCCAGATCTCCACCGCGACTTTGCGTTTGAGGACGACGTGACGATCCTGGCGCGTCTGGCCCTGGTGATCGACGAAGCTGCGAATCTGAAGTTTTTCCACGAGGTTGCTCTCGGCGATTTCGAGCAGCGGTGAAAGCAGGCGAGCCACCTCGGTTTGGTAGCTGCCGATCAGCGTGGGGTCCGCGCACACGGTCTTAACAAACAAGCTGCTCGCGAGGACGTTGCCGCGCCGGTCTCGAATTTCGCCGCGCCGCGGTTGCAGAAGAAGCACCTGATGCGTGTTGCGCTCGGCTTGTTTGCGGAGTTGATCGTGCTGAACGACCTGCAAGTCCACCAGGCGGTAACCGAGCGTGGCGAAGGCGATGGCGAGCAGAACCGCCATCGCCACTAATCTCCTGCAGTTCAATGTCTGAGCCATACGACTTTCGGCTTCGTCTCACGCCGCGCTTCGGATCCGCCCTCTGGGCAACGCGAAGGGCCGCCGCGGCGGAGACCTGGGTCAATCGCGCGCCTTCGTCAAAAGGCTGTGCCGAGCATACAAATGATTCGTGGCTTCCGACGGCGCTGGCCGGGTGAGTTCGACCAATCGGACGATCTGTTCGGGCTGCGGCGCCACCAATCCCAGATTCATCTGTTTGATCCGGGCTTCAAGCTCGGACGGAGTTTGCAGCGAATCCAGAATCCGGGCGCGCATGACGTTGTCTCTCCGGAGCTTGCTCAAGCGGTTCTCCAGGTCGCGGAATTGCCCGCCCAAAACTTGCAACTGGTTCTTTTGGCCGACGTAACCGATGGCCATGCCGGCGATGAAAAGACAGATCAGGCAAGCCTTCAAAGCCGGGCCGAACCGGATGACGATCGGCTGCATTTTGCGGTTTCGGGCCATATCACAATTTCTGCATCACTCGGAGCTGCGCGCTTCGGGCGCGCGGGTTCGCTTTGGTTTCTTCGTCCTTCGGCTGGACAGCTTTCCTGGTTACCCAGGCCATCTCCGGGCGCTTGGGCCGCCGAAGTTCCGGAATGTCCTCCGTCCCCTCCACGGAATAATCGCGGGCGAGTTTTCGACCAAACTCCTTCACGATTCGGTCTTCCAGGCTGTGAAACGTGATGACCAGAAACCGCCCCCCGGGCTTCAGGACGGCCCAGGCTGAATCCAGGCCACCCCGCAACTGCCCCAACTCGTCATTCACCGCGATTCGCAGCGCCTGGAACGCGCGCGTGGCAGGATGAATCCGCAGTCGCTTTTGCGGGGCCAAGCGCTCGATCAAAGCAGCCAGTCGACGCGTCGATTCGATACGCCGATGAACTCGTTCCTGGACGATGGCTCGCGCCAGACGATGGCTTTGGCGTTCGCCGCCGAATTCCCAGAAGATTCGCGCCAACTCGCCGGCGCTCGCCTCATTGACGAGATGAGCGGCGGTAAATGTTTGGCTTCGATCCATGCGCATGTCTATCGGGCCGTCAGATTGGAAACTGAAACCTCGTTCCGGGTCGTCGATCTGCATTGAACTGACTCCGAGATCCAGGATGACTCCATCGCATCGCTCCGGCCCCAGCCATTCTGCCAGTCCCGTGTAACTTGAGACCCGCAACTCGAACCGTCCGGCAAACTCAGCCAGGCGATTCGTGGCGACCTCAATCGCGGATGGGTCTCGATCACATCCATACAACCGGCCTGTTGGGGCGCTTGCCTTCAAAATCGCCGCAGCGTGGCCACCCGCGCCAAGCGTTCCGTCTGCGTAAGTGCCCGATGGCCGAGGGGCAAGAGCCGCAATGGCTTCCGCCAAAAGCACCGGCGTGTGGACCAGGTTGGACACGGGATTCGCACATTTGGTGGCTTAGTGCCGCGAGCGGCCTACTTCAAACAACTGCCCGGCAAACCGGGACAGACTGGCAACTTTCCGGACGGCGCCGGCCTGCAAGTCTGATTTCGTCGCCGCCCGCTCGCGGAGGCCTGGCCTGGAAGCGCCGACAAACTCGAAATCGCTTTCGGTCAGATCGTTCCGAACGACACGCACGTTGTCCAATCTCGCTCCACCCCGCGAAGGTTTCCCTCCGGACGGAGAAGCCACCGAAGCAAACGGGTGCAGCAGTCTGGCCCAAAGCTTTGCCGCGTAAGAAAGCGCCGGCTCACCAAACGCGTCGTGCCTGGCCGATTTCCCAGGGGGGAACGAGACTCTTGCCGCATCCGGCACGCTGAGCCCGTTGTCTTTGGAATCCGCAAGGCCGCTGTCGCGCTGGCGGGCTGAATCGAAGAATGCGCAACTCGGCTTCACGGTGGCGTGGGATTCCAAGGGCCCGCACTGGAGGTTGGGAATGAGATTCTCGCGAACGTCACGGAAACGATTGGGTTCGCTTTTGACGATCATCCAGCTTTTGCTGGCGGTTAAGAGTCGGATAAGTCGCATAAGAACTAGATCAATTGAAATGCCTCAGTTGTCAGTTGCTCATCGAAAGTGCTCACGGAGTCATACCGCTCTGGGTTCCAGATCTGGAATCGATCGACCAAACCGACCAGGACGGCTTCCCGATCGATCGCGGCGGCCTTGGCCATAGACTCCGGAATGCATATCCGTCCGACTTTGTCCAAGGCCACCTGATCTGATTTCGTCCCCACCAGACGGCGAAGTGCTTCAGCCTTGGGATCCGCCAGGGGCATCGCCTTTAGCTTTTCCACCAGCGCTGCCCATTGCTCAGGCGGCAACGCGAGCAGACATGCGTCTCTCTGACCACCTCTGGGCCAAATAATCAGCGTGAACTGAATTTCACCGGATTCCGGGCGCCACTTAGCTGGGATCTGCACTCGCCGCTTGTCGTCCACTCCATGACGGTAAAGCGAATTGTAAAAGATTTGTCCGTTTGTGCTGACGGGCGTCATTTTGTTACAGAACGATCAACCTACAACCCATAACACCCCACTTCTATCCACTTTACTTTTGCGTGTCAATTAAGAATGCTATTTTTTATGAACAACTTATTCACAAGGATTAATCCTTGTGAATAAATTGCTTACAGAATAATTCACAGTTAATGAATCCGTGTTTTGAAGCTTGGTTTGCCCTGAGTTGGCGAAATCCTCCATCCCCCACTCTATTCTCGGCGTTCATCCGCGTCTATCTGCGGTTCAACTGCGGAGTTTAGTTCAAAACCTTGGGTCAAGTGGTAGAACATGTCCCTGGCGAACGTGAGAACGAGTGATTTTGATTTTGAATTGCCGCCGGAGCTGATCGCTCAAATCCCTGTCGAGGACCGGGACCAATCCCGTCTCTTGGTTTTGGAGCGGTCCACAGGCAGAATCCAACACCGGCGATTCGCCGACCTGCCGGAATTCCTGAGGCCCGGAGACCTCCTCATCCTCAACAACTCGCGAGTGCTGCGAGCGCGGCTGTGGGCCACGAAAGACTCCGGCGGCGCTGAAGTTGAGATTCTGCTGCTTGAAGAATCCGAGGCGAACGTCTGGTGGGCGCTGCTGCGGCCCGGAAAAAGAATTCGCGCGAGAACGCAATTGTCACTTAAGGATACGACACAAAGCAGCGCCGGCGTCGGCGTTGAGGTATTGCGCAAGTCGGCCGAGGGCCAGTATCTGCTGAAGTTCTCCGGAACGCGCGACATCACGGAAGAACTGGACCGCCTCGGCGAAATCCCTTTGCCTCCTTACATAACCCGGCGATCGCACACCGCGCCGATCAACGACGCCGAGCGTTACCAGACCGTGTACGCAGATCGACTCGGCTCCGTCGCGGCTCCGACCGCTGGTCTTCACTTCACGGACCGGCTCCTGAGTCAGATTCGAGCAAAGGGCGTTGCGATCCGGCACGTGACTCTGCACGTAGGTCTGGGAACATTCGCGCCCGTGAAGGCTGAATCGCTTGAGAACCACATCATGCACGAGGAACGGTTCGAGCTGAGTTTGGAGACCGCCGAGGCGATAAGGAAAACGCGCCGCGCTGGAGGCCGCATCGTGGCCGTCGGAACGACCAGCGTGCGCGTGTTGGAAGCCGTGGCCGCGAGTCTTGCCGGGAACATTGCGCCGGCTGCGGGCCGCACGCGGATTTTCATCTACCCCCCCTACCCTTTCCGGATGGTGGAGGCGCTGGTGACGAATTTTCATTTGCCGCGTTCCACGCTGCTCATGCTCGTCAGTGCCTTTGCGGCGCCCAATGAAACCCGCGGCGGGGAGCTGATTCTGTCCGCCTATGCCGAAGCGATCCGCGAGCGCTACCGTTTTTTCAGCTACGGCGACGCGATGTTGATCCTTTGATCAATGCACCCCCATTTAACCCATTTGACGATTTAACTCTTTTAACGACTCCGGCAGCGCTTCTCTGACAGCACCCTGAAACCTGGCATGACAAAAGACCCGTTGCCCTTCGTATTCGTCAACATGGCGATGACGGCCGACGGCAAAATTGCGACGGCGAATCGAGCGGTGTCGTCCTTCAGCAGCCCGCGCGACCAGGAGCAACTGCTGCTGCTCCGGAGCCGGGCAGACGCCGTCATGGCGGGAGCGCGCACGTTGGATCGGAATTCAATCACTCTGGGCCCCGGTCCGGAGCGGTATCGACGCTTGCGCCTCAAACAGGGCTTCGCGGAATATAATCTGCGCATTGTGGTCAGCGGGTCCGGCAGCGTGGATCCTCGGGCGGAAGTCTTTCGGCGTCGTTTCTCGCCGGTCATCGTTTTGACGACCGAGCGCGCCGGTCGCGCGGCGTTGAAAAGACTGCGCGAAGTCGCGGACGTCGTCCGGATTTGCGGGGAACACTCGATTGATTTCGCGGAGGCTGCCCGCTGGCTCAGGAAACAGTGGAACGTCAATCGCTTGCTCTGCGAAGGCGGAGGCGAATTGAACGGAGCGTTGTTTGCCGCCGGCCTGGTCGATGAATTGAACCTGACAATCTGCCCCAAGATTTTTGGAGGACGTGGCGCGCCCACCATTGCCGACGGCCTGGGGGCCTTGACGCTCCATGACTCCACACGGCTGACGCTAAGGTCGATGAGACGCGTGAACGATGAGTTGTTCCTCGTTTACGATTTGCTTTCTACCCAGCGCGCGAAGAGCCAGAGCAAATCCGACAAGCGGTTGAGATAAACGAGGATTTCCGGGTTGGCCAATTGATTGGCTTCCGGCAGCGCGCAGACCCCGCGCTCGGCACGGCGGCAAACGGTTCTCGCCACGTCGAGCGCCGCTGAAGCCACGGTGGCGCCGGGAGTGGCCCACCCCTTGTAATTGATGCCTTGACCTTCGATCTCTTTGACGAGCCGGTCGAGTTTCGCGGTCATTTCCGGAGTCACTCTCGAATAACCGTCGCTTTGATAGCGCGGCAAATCCTCGACCGCCGTCGCCAGTTCGCCCATCAGAACCACCAGATCTTGCTGGATGGCGAGCAGGTTCGCGGTGACGAACTCGTGCGAACCCGTGGCGCGCGCCAGACCGACGGCGGCGTTGAGCTCGTCCACGGAGCCGTACGCCTCGACGCGAGGATCGCGCTTGGAGACACGGCGATTGTACATCAGCCCGGTCGTCCCGTCGTCGCCTTTCCTGGTGGAGATGCTCATGAACTCGTGAAACGTGGGAGGTAAAACGTAAGAAGTAAAACGTAAAACGGGACGCGTCTTTTCAGTTTCATAAGTCCAGCACGTTGGGGTGTTTGGCGTGAATGAGCGCGTGGAGTCGTTCGCGACCGCCGCGAGCTGAATTGAAGCGGCTCTGAAAATCCCCCGTGTTGCATT
>VHCZ01000204.1 GCA_016871535.1 Verrucomicrobiota bacterium | reverse complement strand
CAAGCCGAAGGCCGAGAATTGATCGGGCCGGCGCAACCGGCGCCGCAGAAGGACGGGCGGTTCACAACGGAGGATTTTCAAGTCAAGGTGGAGGAGCGCACGGGGGTCTGTCCGGCCGGAAAAACCAGCACGCAATGCAGCCGACTGGAGGAAGAGGCGACGGGCAAAGTGAACTTCCGATTTGAGTTCAGCTTCAAGTATTCGGTCGCGCACATGTATTCGATTCCCAATCCGCCCTTCATCCAGCCGCTGCTGGAAAGCCTCGCGCCCGGACGGAAGACGTGGCTCACCGTGCGCAATGATGACATCTACACCTTCCGCTTCGGCGACCCCGCCTACGCCCGCGAATACATCGCGAACATTCCCCCGGCGGACAAGATCGCGGGCTTTTACATGGGGCCGGACGGTTACGCTTGGGGCCGCGATTTCCTGGAGCACAATCCCGAACCCGGCCCGCGCCCCTTGGTGATGGAGAAGCAGTGGTATTCGTTCATGCTCTGGGGCCGGTTGGCCTACGACGCCCCGCTACCGGACTCCCGCTTTGAGCGGATCCTGGCCGCCCGCCATCCCAAGGCTTCGTCACATCATCTCTTCCGTGCCCTCCAGGGCGCGTTGCAGGTCATGCTGCTAACCACGCGCTTTTTTTGGGGCGCTATTGATCTCAAGTGGTATCCCGAGGCCTGCCTGAGTCATCCGCGAAACAAAGGCTTCTACAACGTGCGGGATTTCATGGAAGGCATCTCCATGCCGGGCTCGGAGGTGCTGTGCATCCGCGACTGGCGTACCCGTCTCACGGCCCGCAAGCCGATGGAGCAAACCACTCCGCTCGAAATCGCCGGTGCTCTCACTGGAAGCAATATGCCGGCATTCGCGACGCCCATTATGTCCCGGCTCTCTACAACCGCATCGGCTTTGCGAATGTGACCGAGTTGACGGAAAAGGCAGCCGCCGATATCAAGATTGCACGCAATTGGAAGCCGGGCACCCTCAAAGACGGCGGCGGACGCGCCGGCTTCGAGAAAGGCTTCCGCAATGGAAGCCACAAATCCAAACTCTATGAATACCCCCACAGTGATGACACTCTACGGTTGGATCACTTCTCTGCTTGCGTGCATCACCGCCGTGCGAGCCGCCGAACCGTTGGCCGTGAAGCCGGTCGTGCATGACCTCACGCCGCTTCAAGATGCGGCGCGAGTCCTGATCAATCCGCACAAAGGCTGGTACCACCACTTCCCGGACAACCATCCGAACAAATACCAGATCGCCCGCGACGCCGACTTGCTGGAATTCCCCGGCATGGACCACCTCTACATCCGGCTGGCGTGGGCGTATCTCGAACCCAAGGAAGGTCAGTTCGATTGGGCAGTGATTGACCGGATCATCGAGAAGTGGACCGCGCACGGGCTGGGCATTGCGTTCCGCATCAGTTGCAAGGAAACCAGCACGGATCGAATCGAACAGCAGTTCGCCACCCCGCGCTGGGTCATGGAGGCCGGCGCGAAGGGAGGCTATTACCGGATAGGCAAGGCCACCGGGCCGGAAGGACCTTGGGAACCAGAGTTCGACGACCCCATCTTCCTCGCCAAGCTCGACCGATTCCTGGCCGCTTTCGCAGTGCGCTACGATGGCAAGCCGTGGCTGCGCTATCTCGACATTGGCAGCATCGGCGACTGGGGCGAGGGCCATTGCTGGGCCGGCAGCCGGAAGGACTTGTCCTTCGCCGTGCGGAAGGAGCATGTTGATCTTCACCTTAAGCATTTCAAGCGCACTCAGCTCGTCATCTCCGATGACTACATCCACGCCTTGAACGACCCCGCCGAGCGCGCGAGGCTGCACCAGCACGTGCTGACCAACGGCATCAGCTACCGCGACGACAGCATTCTCGTGAACGGCTATTTGCAGGGCGTGAGCGACACCTTCACGGTGCGCAGCCCGGAGTTCTTCGCGGATGCCTATCCCCGCAAACTCCGACCGTGTTCGAGTTGGAGCACTACGGCTCCGTAAAAAAGCCGGGCAACTGGGAAGGCCGCCCGGAGAGCGCGGTGGCCAAGTTCGGCAAGGGCAAGACGGGCCCGGACTATTTCCGCGGCGCGCTCGAGTTGCTGCACGCGACCTACATCGGCTACCACGGCGACGCGCGCGAATGGTTAACCGACAATCCTGAACTGACCAAGGAACTGCTGAACAAGTGCGGCTATTGGCTCTTCCCGAGGTCGCTCGAACTGCCGGACAAGCTTGAGGCGGGCGCCACCGTGCCATTCATTCTCACGATGGAGAACCGCGGCGTTGCGCCACCCTACGCGCCGTACGAACTGCGCGTGAAGTTGTCAGGCGCGGGTGGCCAGGTCACCAAGGCTCTGGGTGTGAGCGGCAAGTCATGGCTGCCCGGCGCGCCGGTGTCTTCACGATACGAGTTATCGCTCCCGCCCGACCTCAAGGCCGGCGAATACGAACTGGCCATTGGACTCTTCGATCGGAGCGCAAGCCAGGATCGGCCTGTGGAATTTGGGCTGAAAGCTTCGGCGCGGGACGCTAAAGGATTTTACCGGCTCACGAAGGTGCCGGTGACAGCGGCGCGTGCCTCAGGTCGCTGAGCGACCTTGTTCCACTGTGAGCGAAAGGAAACTAAGAGCGAGAGCCGAAAACTCCGCGTGCGAAAGCGGTGTCGCGCTGCGCTTGCCACCGCAGTCCAAGACGGTTGTGCACAAGAGTGTTCTCGCTGCGTTCGACGATTCCTGTTAAGTCATCCGCATCGCATGAAAACATTGCTTCCGTATCTCGCCTGCGCGCTGTTTGCGCTTGTGCCGTCGTGGTGCCCGGCGGCTGTTCGCGAGGGCGAGATGGCCGGCTACCTCCTCATTCCGAATGACAAGGTGCCGGAACCTTTCAACGCCGGGTTCTCAATGTATGTCGCCGCGTGGCCGTTGTTGCGGCAATACCCGGGACAACGTTTCCAGTCGGGCCTGCCCGGCACCTGTATGTTCGCGCAGCACGAGGGCAAGGGGCCGACTAACGCGTATTCTGATATCGAGGGCGGTCTCGGCTGGTGGCGCGACACGGAATACGCCACCGAGACGCCGAAGTTCATCATGGGCGGCGTGGCGCCGAATTTCGTCGAGTGGGCCAACGGGCCGGGCGCCGGGAAGGGCCGCGACTGGGCGAAGCCCCAGGGCAAATACGCCATCGCCCAACTCAGTCCGTGGCTGCTCTGGCCGCCAGACGGCTTGAACCTCAAGCAAGGCACTCGCGGCGAATGGTTCGGCTACAGTTCGTGGAAAAAGCCCGGCCCGAAAGCCGGACCGTTCAAGGCGCAACTCGGCGACGGCAGCGTGGTGACGTATTCCTGGTATCGCTTCGCCGACCAGCCCTCGCTGCTCAACGCGGACCTGACCGGCGCGGAGCGCGAAGCCATGCAAGTGCGAGTCGAGAAACTCCACCGCCATTGGAAAAAGGACCAGGACTACCTCGCCCCGCCCACGAGCGGCAAACTCGCCGAGCTTGACCCGGCCCTGGTCGTCACGCCCCCGCCGGGACTGGAGTTTGGTTACGTCCCGATCGTCACGCGGCAAGAACCGAACGCAGCCAAATAGCCGCCCCATGAGCGCCGTCTCCATTTTCAATGACGTCATTGGGCCCGTGATGCGAGGGCCGTCCAGTTCGCATTGTGCCGCCGCGCTGCGCATCGGCAGGCTCGCTCGCGATTTGATGGATGGCGAAATCGAAGCCGTGCTCGTCGAGTTTGATCGCGCCGGCTCGCTGCCGACGACGCACGAAAGCCAGGGCAGCGACATGGGACTCTTCGGCGGGCTGCTCGGCTGGGAGGCGGATGACGAGCGGCTGCCCGGCTCCATGCAGGCGTTTCAAGACGGCGGCGCGAAAGCGCGCATTGAGACGGTGGATGTCGGCGACCCGCACCCGAACACTTATCGGCTTACTTTGCAGAACCGCCGCGAGCAGCACTCGCTCATCGCCATCTCCACCGGCGGCGGCATGATGGAAGTGCTCAGCGTGGACGGCGTGCCCATGCGCATGGACGGCGGCTATCACGAGACGCTCGTGTGGCTGCGCGAAGACCCGGAAAAGCTGCGCGACACGCTCACCACGGCGGATGCGGTGCATCTCCATCGCGCAACCGGCGTCCACATCGTGCAGGTGCAATCCTCTGCCTTCGTTCCATCCGACGCTTTGGCCCCCTTTAGTCCCCTCGCCGTGAAGCGCCTCGCGCCCGTGCTGCCCGTGCCCTCGCGCAGGAACCTCCGCGTCCCGTTTTCCACCTGCGCGGCCATGCTCGCGCACGACGGCGCCAGACACACGCCGCTCTGGCAGCTCGCGATCGAATACGAAATGGCGCGCGGCAATTTCACCGAGCGCGAGGTCATCGCCAGGATGGTGAACATCATCCGCATCCTGCGCCGCAGCATCGCCAGCGGCATTGCCGGCACGAGCTACGAAGACCGCGTGCTTCATCACCAAAGCGGACGCTTTCAGGAAATGCTCAAGGCCGGACATCTGCTCGACGCCGGAGCGCTCAACCGCATCATCCTCTACATCACCGCGCTCATGGAGGTGAAAAGCAGCATGGGCGTCATCGTTGCCGCGCCCACTGCAGGAGCCTGCGCCGCGCTGCCCGGCGCGGTCATCGCGATGGCCGAGACGATGGACAAAACCGAGGAGCAAATGGCCGAAGCGGTCCTCGCGGCTGGACTCATCGGCGTCTTTATCGCACAGCGCTGGACCTTCGCGGCGGAAGTCGGCGGTTGCCAGGCCGAGGGCGGTTCGGCTGCGAGCCTGGCCGCGGCCGCGCTCGTCACGCTCGCTGGCGGCACGCGCGACCAGGCCATCGGCGCCGCGTCGCTCGCCTTCCAGTCCATGCTCGGCCTCATCTGCGACCCCATTGCCAACCGCGTTGAAGCCCCGTGCCTCGGCAAGAACGTCATGGCCGCTGCCAACGCCCTCAGTTGCGCGAACATGGCTCTCGCCGGCTTCGACCCGCTCATTCCTCTCGATGAAGTCATCCAGGCCGCGAAGAGCGTCTCCGCCATGATGCCCCGCGAACACCGCTGCACCTCGCTCGGCGGCCTCGCCGCGACGCCCACTTCGCTTGAAATCGAAAAACGCCTCGCCGGTCTCAAAGCGAAATCCTGCGGCTCGTGCGCCTGCCATTGAACGATGAACACCTTCGCCCGTCTCCGAATGAAGCAGACCACGGATGGCACAGAGCACCTGATGACCAAGGCCATCGTCGTGCAGAATGGCGCGGTGACGTTCGCCTTCGTTGGCAACGATCTTTGTTCCGTGCCGCGAGATCTTACGGGCCTCGCGCGTCTGCGGGCCAGCAAGGTCACGGGCATTCCCGTCGCCAACATCGTCATCACCGCCACGCACACCCACGGCGGGCCGGAGTACCTGGGGCCGTTGCGGGACTGCTCAATGAACTCAAACCCTGAAACGCATCATCATTCTGCGGCAGTTTGGTGGCACGGTTGTTCTATTCCGACATGAAATCATTAACCGAATATCTCTGGTTCGAGGTTCCGAATCGGCGCGGATTCGTGAACATCACTCGAACGATCGAAGACCTGGTGCGCAAGAGCGGCGTGGGCGAGGGGCTTTGCTTGGTGAATGCGATGCACATAACAGCATCGGTGTTCATCAATGACAATGAGCCGGGGCTCCATCACGATTACGAGGTGTGGCTCGAGAAACTGGCGCCGCACGAGCCGGTCGCCGCGTATCATCACAATCGCACGGGCGAGGACAATGCCGACGCGCATTTGAAGCGGCAGATCCTGGGCAGGGAAGTGGTTGTGGCGATCACGAAGGGCAAGCTGGACTTCGGGCCTTGGGAACAAATCTTTTACGGCGAGTTCGACGGGCGCCGAAGAAAGCGCGTGCTCGTCAAGATCATCGGCGAGTGACCCTGCAACTTTCGAGTGACTTCGCCGCGAGTCGGGTGTATTCATACCCACCGGAAACAAACTCTATTCAAGAGCAGCAAAGCGTTCGACGGCCCGCACCACCGCAAACAACACGGCTTCGAGCTCGGAATGAATTAGGGCGAACCTCACGGCCCGCGGCCGCTCGCCACCGGGTAATTCTCAATGATGCCGATTTCCAGGCGCCATGGGTTCCTCAAATCGATCCTTGAGGCCCACGCAACAGAGATCTCAACAATTCCGGCGAAGCGCGAAAGTTGGTTCGGCGGAGACGATCAACGGCTGAGGAAATGTCAACCAATCCCGACTGTGCAGCATCCCGTAATATGCCCAACAAACCTGAGACCTTCAGTAGGCGTTGCCCCGCCACTTCACGCGCGGCGGAATCGTCCAGCAACACAACGTCGGCCTGGACCTGTTCAGCAAGACGAAGCGCTGTGCGCTCTCCCGCATGCAGAGCCGCGAGGGATTGGTCGGGTTCGGAAGGATCAGCATGCACTCTTAGCCAATCGGGTGGCGCGGCGGCCCAAAGACGAACGGTTTCGGGCGCATCCTGATGGCGAAGCTCCCTCACGACGGTTTGAGTGGTCAGAATGTCCCCGTAAAGCCTTGGCAAAATGTCAATCGAGCCGATGAGAATGAGATAACAAATCGGCGACGTGTTGCTGGCGACGGTCATCGTCCACGCGCCTCGCGGAGCGCGGCCAGGTCCCGTTCCAGATCAGCCTCGGTGTAACTCAGGTAAGCCTGGACGCGCTTGAGGAAGGCCTCCGTTTCCCAGCGCGAACCATGACCCAGCAGTTGACCGACCTGATGGGACGTGAGGACGCCGGTGCGGTAGGCCTCGGCAGCCGTCGCTTCCAGCACGCGCCGCGGCAAATCCTGCCACTTGGATCGTAGGGGAGCGGAGACAGCGTCCGGGATTTCAACGGCAACGTTCATCGGGTGCAACTATGCCGCGAAACACAGCAAGTGGCAAGAGCCGGAGACTCGACGCGATCCGGCAGGCGAGTCTTGAGAAACAAGACCAGGTTTTTCGCGACGCCGGAGCGAATAATCACGGCCCGCGCCCGCTCGCCGCCAGGTAATTCTCGATGAGGCCGATTTCCATGCGGGGTTCGTTTGCCATCGTGATCAGCAGGGACCGGTTGTCCGCAAACCAGACGCCGGCACCCATAACCGTCACGGAGTATTTCACCTTCCGCTGCCATTTCCCGTCGAGCGATGCGAAGAAGATTTCATTTGCGGACACGTTCAGGGACATCACCGAGCCATCCGGCGAGACACTGGGATTCCTCACTCGCCGCAAATCGAAGTTCCAATCTCTCGAGGGAAGCGTCCGATCGATGGTCGCGTCCAACGAAACGAGACGTAATTCCTTCCTTCCATCCGAACTCACGCGCGTGTAGATCATTTGCGGGCTTTCATCTCCCTTCAAGCGCTGCACACGCCAGACCGGATCTTGTATTCGTTCGGGGTGCTTCGCTGTCAGAATCGTTTGGTGTTCGCCGGTTTCGAAGTCGTAAACCCTCAATCGATCTTCCTTGCCTTGCGTGTCCGTTTCCACCAACACGGCCTTTCGAAGGCCGGGCCAGTACTTGGTGAGCCGCGCAGGAAGGGGATTCCGTGGCGCCTTTAGTTTTCTCAACTTTTTGCTGTCGAGGCCTAACGCTGCATATTCGGCCGTCGCAGGGTTATTACCGCGAATCACGATGACTTCGCGCGAGTCATCGGTAATGCCGCCCGGCGCCAACTGATAATCCTCCGAGAGCAAAAGCGTTTCGATTTTCTTTTGTTCGAGGTGGATGGCAGAGAAAGCGCGCTGGCCGGCAGCATTACGCCCTTGAACGCAGGCCCACTTTCCATCCAGACTGACATCGTATCGCTCTACTGCTGACAAGTCGATAGGAACGGCTTCTTCTTTTCCGTCCAAGGATGCGAGGTGAAGGGTTGTTCTCCGCCAGTAACAGTATCGGTTCTCAGGCACCCAGGCAGCCCGGGCCCTGGGTTCCTCCGCATCGGCATAAACCAACTGCGGCGGGCTTACGGTGTCCGTTTCGGGGTTTACGTGGATCACGTAGTCACCTCAATACGGTTGAGACGAATAATACACAAGTTTCCCTCGCGCGTTGATTTCCGCTCGGTAGTCCCCAAACACGGATCAGACGAGAATAGGCTCTCCTGCACGCCGGCCGCCCTCCATCGGCACGGCCCATAACTCCCATTGCCCACGGCGATTACTGCCGAAGAGCACGTGCTTTCCATCAGGCGTCCAGACCGGATTCGCATCGTCGGAGGGCCAATCGATGAGGAAGGGATAGTAATCCTCATTCCAAGGAACTGCTCGGAGCAGCCTGTTCTCGTTTCCATCCGCAGTCGCAATGCGGATTTCATCGGCCTCATCGGTGTACCAGGTGTATGCAATCCGTTTGGAATCCGGAGACCAGACGGTGGTTTCCGCAAAGTACCAGTTCGTTTTTGCATCGGCCAGTTTCCATGTTTCCTGAGTTCGCAAATCTTTGACGACGACGTCAGCTCCAGGGCTCCGCCAGTGATCGAAAACTATCCGAGTTTCGTCTGGAGAGAGAGAGCTGTCGCCAGCTTCCCAACCCGTCAGATGAATTGTCCTGGTAGTGCTTTCGATCACTTTGAGGGAAGCGGGATACTGCGGATCCGACGCGTTCTGGGCGTCACTGAGGCCAGCTACGGCGAGCAAAGCGAACAAACCGACCACCACAACCGGGTGTGCCGTCGATCTGCCATAGCGGGCGACACACTGAATCCGGGTCAACATCTGCCGGTAGTCTTCGAGGATTCCCACCGTCGTGAAGTTCGGCAGCCGTTCGGAAGCGCTTTCCAGCAGCCTGATCATCGTCGCGCCGTAGGCCTCATTCTCGCCTTGCTTCAGGCAATTCAAGGCCATCTCATCGCACGCCAGTTCCCGGTCGAGCGCCATGCGGCGAAACGCAAGCCGGACCAGCGGATTGAACCAGTGCAGCATTTGCAGAATCGCAGCGATGGCGTTGACGGCTGTATCCCATCGTTTCACGTGCGCCAGTTCGTGGAGCAAAATGTGCCGCAGTTCATCTCGCTTGAAGCTGGCCAGGAAATCCTTCGGCAACAGAAGCCGCAGGCGGAACAGTCCATACAATGCCGGCGAAGTGATTTCTTCGATGCTCAGCAGTTCGAGGTTCCGCCGAACTCCGCTCAAAGCCCGGCACTCCTCGAACAATTGCAGAACCTCCGGCTGTCCCACGCTCCGGCCCGCGCGCATGCGCCGAACAAATCGAGCGTTCTGCCAGAGCCAGCGCAGCAGGAAAAACGCGCTCACCGGCCCCCACAAAGCGAAGGCAATCCAGTAAGCCACCTCCGGGGTCTTGAGCGTCCGGGTCGCTCCGGCCAGTTGGAATCGCAGTTCGGTCTCTTCATCCGTGGCTTCGGCCAGCCATCGTGGCCGTCGCCCGGACGCGGAAGCGGCCGCGCCGGATTCGGCGTTGCTCACGGATTGGCCTGGCGTCGCAGCCGGCGCCGGATTTTCTAGGCTCACAGGTTTTGCCGCCTCCACCTTGGCGAAGTTAAACACGCTGACGGCGCTCCCCGGCGACACGGGCAGCGCGAGCCGCACAACGACCAAAAGCCAGAGCGCGTAACGCCAGCGCGGAGCGAGTTTGTCCCGCAGCAGCCATTGCAATAGAAGGACCAGACCGATTAGAATGGACGCGGACCACGTGGCGTGCAGCACCCAGTCAAAGGCCGGTTTCAGAAGACTCACCGCGTTCATGATTTCCTCGCTTTCTCGGATAAAGCTTGTTTGAGTTTTTCAATCTCATCCGGCGTCAAGTCCGTTTCCTTGACGAAATGAAGCAGCATGGAGACAGGGGCGCCGCCAAAGACGCGCTCCAGAAAGGAGCGGCCCACGTGGCGCACGCATTCGTCCAGGCTGACGGCCGGCTCATACACGCGGCGATTCTCCTGGCGGCGGGCGCGGAGGGCGCGTTTCTGGACCAGGCGGCTGATGAGGGTCCGGATGGTCCGGGGCTGCCACTCGTTCTTGGCGGCCAGTTCGGTGACAATTTCGCTGACGGGCCGCGGCGCCTTGTCCCAGAGGAGCTTCATCACGTCCCATTCGGCTTCGGAGATTTTGGGGAGTTCTCTGTTTTTCATTGGACGCTACAAACGTAGCGTCCTAAAGGCTACACTTGTAACGTTCAGTGTCAACAAAGAAAATTGCCGCAACCGAAGAAGCTCGAAGAAGCGAAAGAGATGGAAAATGGAGGGTTGATGATGGCCCTGAAGTTCTCGCTGATCTGGACAAGCTCCTCTGAAGGTCCAGGAGAAAGTACCTTATGAGCCGCAAAAGAACTCAAAGATCACAAAGGAGTTTCGGAAACGAGAGCCCTTCCCTAAACGGGTGGACTTGGCCAGTCTCCTCCTGGCCTCTCTTTGAGTTCTTTGCGCTCTTTTGTGGCGAGTCAACTTCCGAATTCAGGTTCACTTGGCGGCGACTTTTTCCGGCGGCAGGAAATTCTCCATCACCCAATACTCCACCTTGTCCGAATCGGCGGCGAACGTGATCGTCTTGCCGTCCGGCGAACATCTTGGAGGCGAAATCTCATAGCCGTCTAATTCGCTGGGAAGTGAGGCGACCTCAAACGGTTGACCATCGGGAACCACCACAGCCCAGATCTTATTCTGCTCTCGGAAAACGACGTGCCGAGAATCGGGAAGCCAGGAAAATCCGCCACGAAGTCCTCCAGCCTTGACGTTCGACAAAAACTCGCGCGTTTCGCCGGTGTCAATCGTGATGCTCATCACGTGGCGCTTCCGGTCGTTGTAGAAAACCGATTTTCCGTCCGGCAACCAGTGAGGGCTCCAAACATTCACGTTGGTGGCGACATCAAAAAGCAATCGCTCTTCCCCTGTCTGAACATCCACGCCAAACCAACCTCGGCGTCCTCGAACATCGACGCCGGGAAGAGCCACGGTTCGGCCTTCGGGGGACCAAGCAAGGCCGAAACTGCTGCCAAGGCTTTTCAGTCTAGAAAGTGACACGCGGCGAAGCGTCTCTCCGCTGGTCGCCCGGACGAAATAGAGCTCTTGTTTCAGGAGAAATGCGATTTGTTGGCTGTCCGGCGACCAAGTATGAACCCACACGCCCGTGAAAGCGCTCGCCTTAGTGGTCCGTTTCGTAAATACGCTCACGTTCGTTGCGCCCAATTTGGCCTGGGGCAAGGCGCGACGAGCGAGCATCCCCCGCCAGTGGGGCTGTGACCGAGGAGCAACGCAGCCCCAGGCAAAATTC
>VHCZ01000203.1 GCA_016871535.1 Verrucomicrobiota bacterium | reverse complement strand
CGGCGCAACCCGAAGGGCGGCAGTTCTTTTTCGCCAGACTTCGTTGCTTGCTCCTTACAGATCCACTTCGGGATATGCTCGTCGCTCGCGCCTCGTCTGGCCGAAAAATCCCTTGCCGCGAACGTGAGCGTATTTATGAAATGGACCACTAAGCAAGAGAATCTTGAAGAGGGCGGCGTTCACGGCTCATCCCAGCACTCCAAGCGCTGCGAGAAAACTCTCTGGGATTTGCTTTGCTACCACAAGCGCGACGATAGACGTGTCATGGCGTTTGGACAAGCGAGCAGGGCGGCGCCGATATGGAGTTGGGCAACGACACGTCCCACAAATGGCTGTGGCTTGCGACGCGAGCCTGGCTGAGGTGAAATTCACCGAGTGCGCGGATTGGAGAAGAAAAAATCCGCTTCTGGAGGCTGAGTTTTCGGCTACAGTTGTTCTGGAATGACACGAGCGCCTGTTCCGTTTCAGATTGGCGATCCGATTAACGCCAGAATTCTGGCTGTTTCCGAGGACAAGATTAAGGGATTTCAGCGGGAACCTTTGCCGGAAATCGCGCGGCAATCCGGACTGGAAACGCCCGTGGTGATCGAGCGCATTCAGGCGATGCTGCGCGCCAAGACGATCCGCCGGGTACGGCAGACTTTGATGGCCACCAATCTCGCGCCGGGCGCGCTGGTCGCCTGGCAAGTTCCGGCGGAGAAAATCGATTCGGCCTTCGATTACATGTTCCAACAGGATCCGTTTTCGGGCCACGTGGTCCTTCGCTCGGCCGATCCGGCTACGCCAGGCGCGACTTACAAGCTCTGGACGACGCTGAAAGTTCCACAAGGATACTCCATGCAAAAGCACTGCGAGTTTCTCCTCCGGCAGACCGGCGCCGAGCATTTTCGCCTTATGCCCGCAAAACGCTTGTTTGCTCTGGGCGTGGGCCATGTGCGCCGGCGAGGCATGGCGGTGGGGAGCAAGGCCGATGTGCCGGCCGAAGCCATGGGTGTCGAGGTGGTCCGCCTCAGCGAGCTGGAGTGGCGGGTGTTGATGGCTTTGAAGCGCGAGTTCGAGGCAGACGAACTTCGCGAGGATCTCTGGAAACCGCGCGCCCAAGAGGCGGGTGTGGCCCTCGATAAATTCTACGAGGTCGCGGAGAACCTCAATCACCGCAAGGTCATTGGCCGCTTTTCGACTTTTCTCGAACACGTGAAGCCTCTCGCTGATGGCGAGCGCGTGACACGTTTCAACGCGCTCTTCCATTGGGCGGTGCCGGCGGGACGCGAAATCGAGGCCGGTTGCGAAGTGGGCCGGCACCACATTCTCACCCATGCGTACTGGCGGGAGGGCGGGCCGGAATTCCGCAACGTCAATGTCATGGCCGTGGCGCACGGCATGGAACGCAACATGGTCCTCCAGCACAAAGCCGCCATCGACGAGCACTTGGACCGAGTCGGGATTCCGGTCAGCTACACGAATGTTTTCTGGGGCGGTCGCAGCGAAATCAAGCCGTCCGAGATTTCGCCCTTCGCGTATCGCGACTGGTGCGGGAAGGTCGGTCTTGACCCGGATTCGATGCGCGCGGCGCAGGACCCGTCTGCATGATCGTCGGAGCGGAGTGAGGGAGTGTTGGAGCGTGTTCTAAAAATGCCTTTTGGGTGGAACAGGCCACTGGCCTGTTGCGGCAGGCTACCAGCCTGCCGCAATGTTCGGCGGCAAGTTGCCGCCGAAAACGGGCTGGTTGCCCGTTCCACCCATTTTCAAAACACGCTCTTAGAGTAATGGGGAGTGGCGGAGTAATGGAGTGTTGGAGTGGAGCATTGGGCCCATGAAACCAGGTAGGGACGGATTCCACTCCGTCCCTGACTTTCTTGAGCCATTGAGCGAAACAGATTCCAGGGAGGCGGTGCGTCCCTACCAGATTCATGGGAAGCGTCCCCTTGACAATTGCTCAATTGCTTGCGCAAAGACGCGGCGCAGAGGTTCAATACGGCTCCTATGAAACCACTCACCTGGCCACACTTCGCGCTCGGTATCCTCCTTTCGCTTTCGATCCCACAACGATGGCAGGCCGCCGCCGCGGATTCTCAACCGCCTTTCCTCGAATCCGAACTGATCTTCCCGCTCGAACACTGGCACAATCACGCGTCCTGCATCGTCGAAGCGCCGAATGGCGATCTGCTCGTCTGTTGGTTCCACGGCTCCGGCGAGCGGACGGCGGATGACGTCAAAATCGAAGGCGCGCGCAAACGCAAAGGCGAAACACGTTGGAGCGCTCGCTTCACCCTGGCCGACACGCCCGGATACCCGGACACCAATTGCGCGATGTTCTTCGATCCTTCCGGACGACTCTGGCTGCTGTGGCCGACCATCCTGGCCAACGAATGGCACACGGCGCTCATGAAGTATCGCATTGCGACGGACTATTCCAGCGACGGCCCGCCCAAATGGGAAGTGAGCGAAGTCCTCCACGTCACGCCCGGAAACGAGTTCGCGGAAACCGTCTCCAAATATGCCGACGCCGCAGAGGCCACGCTTCGCGATTCATCCTACCCCGACGACGCCAAGCAGCGGTTCCAGACGCGTCTGGCCGAACTGCGCAAAAAGGCCGCCGACAAACTTTATCGCCGGCTCGGTTGGATGACGCGGGCGCATCCGTTCATTCTCGATGGCACGCGGTTGATCGTGCCGCTGTATTCCGACGGCTTTTCCTTCTCGCTCATGGCCATCACGGATGACTGGGGGAAAAACTGGCACACGAGCACGCCGCTCGTCGGCGCCGGGAACATTCAGCCCAGCATCGTGCGGCGGAAGAACGGTTCCCTGTTCACTTTGATGCGCGACAACGGCCCGCCGCCGAAGCGCCTTCACCAAAGCGAATCGCACGATCGCGGCGAAACCTGGAGCCGCGTCACCGACAGCGAATTGCCCAATCCCGGCTCCGGCGCGGAGATTACGTCGCTTCGGAACGGCCACTGGCTCCTGATCAGCAACGACACGGAACGCGGCCGGAACAGTTTGCTGGTGCAAATTTCCGATGACGAAGGCAAAACGTGGAAATGGAAGCGCCACCTGGAATTGGACGCCCCCGGAGCCGAAGCCAGCCAATACCATTATCCGAGCATCCTGCAAGCGAAGGACGGCACGTTGCACGCGAGCTACAGTTTTCATCTGAACCGAAAAGACGTCGGCAAAGATGCCGATGGACTCCCGGCGCGCAAAACGATCAAGCACGCGCATTTCAACGAAGCCTGGGTGCAACAAGGGGACGCTCCTTGAACGTATGCTTGGCGGCGCTTTTGACATTTGAGTGGGCGGCTGGCAGTTTCGGTCTAATGAGTGTGCTGAAATTCTTCTTGTTCACCTGTGCGCTTGGCCTTGGCGTCACGGCGGGTTTTGCTCAATCCACAATTCCGCTCCGGCGCGAGGCGAATGTCACGCTGCGCTTGCCGGAGAAACCGCTCGTGTTCGGCTTCACGACCGAGCGCGCGTTCGGGAGTCTGCGATTCACCGATCCCATGGTGATGGTCGCGCCGCCGGGCGAAACAAACCGGTTATTCATTGTGGAACAGCGCGGCAGAATCGCCGTCATCACCAATCTGCTCAATCCGACTAGAACAGTATTCCTGGACATTTCCGGACGCGCCACCGGCGGCGTGCCTGCGGATGAACGCGGGCTCCTGGGCCTGGCATTCCATCCCGGTTATGCCACGAATCGTTATTTCTTTGTCGCTTACACCACGGGCACCGGCGGGGCGGCCGGGCGGTTGGCGCGTTTTGAAACCGACCCCAATGACCCGAACCGCGCCCTGCCGAATTCGGAATTGATTCTCATCCACCAACCGGATGAAGCCAGCAATCACAACGGCGGCGATTTGCATTTCGGACCGGACGGCTACCTTTATTATTCGCTCGGCGACGAAGGTGGCGCGAACGACCAGTTCTCCAACAGCCAGCGCATCGACAAAGATTTCTTCGCCGGAATTCTGAGAATCGACGTGGACAAGCGGCCCGGCAGCCTGACGCCCAACGCGCACGCCGCCGCGAGGACCAACAGCTACGCCGTTCCTCCGGATAATCCGTTCGTCGGCGTGACGAATTTTCTCGGACGCGCCGTCGATCCCAACCGAGTGCGCACGGAGTTTTACGCCGTCGGGCTGCGGAATCCGTGGCGCATGTCATTCGATCGGCCCACCGGTCGGCTGTACGTCGGGGACGTGGGCCAGGATCGCCGCGAGGAGATCAACCTGATCGTCAAAGGCGGCAATTACGGCTGGAACTATCGCGAAGGATTGATCGCCGGGCCGCGCGCCACGCCGGCGGGTTTTTCTCACATCAACCCGATTTTCGATTACCCGCGCAACCAGGGCGTCTCGGTCACGGGCGGCGTGGTGTATCGCGGCCACCGGTTTTCCCAGCTTTACGGACGCTACGTTTTCGCCGACTACGGCAGCGGCAACATCTGGGCCTTGCTCTACGACGCGAGCGGGTCCACGAACGTGACGCGGCTGGCCGTGGACCGGGACATCGTGGCCTTCGGCATCGATCCATCGAATGGCGACGTGCTGCTGGCGGACGTGGGCGAGGATGTCGTCAAACGGCTCGTCTATAGCACGAACGCCACGGGCGTGCCGTTGCCGCCGTTGCTTTCCGAGACCGGCGCGTTCGCAGATCTCGCGAAGCTGACGCCGCAGTCGGGCATCGTGCCTTACGATATCAATGTCCCGTTCTGGTCTGACTACACGCTGAAGCGGCGCTGGTTTACCGTTCCCGATCCGGTTCAAAAAATCAGCTTCGGCCGCGAAAGCAACTGGTCGTTCCCGACCGGCACGGCGTGGATCAAGCATTTCGATTTGGAAATGACGAAAGGTTCGCCGGAGTCCGCGCGGCGGCTGGAAACTCGCTTCATCGTCCGGAATAGCGATGGCGTTTACGGTGTGACTTACAAATGGGACGCAGCGCAACAGAATGCCACGCTGGTGCCCGAAGATGGATTGGACGAGCCGCTGGTCATCCGCGACGGCGGCATTCTGCGCACGCAAGTCTGGCATTATCCGAGCCGCAGCGAATGTCTCGCCTGCCACACGCCGGCCGCGGGCCACGCGCTCGGATTCCGGACCGAGCAATTGAATCGCGACTTCAATTACGGCAGCGCCACCGTGAACCAAATCCGCGCGCTGAACGACGCTGGCTATTTCGACGCGCAGGTCACGGGCGTGAACGCCTTGCCGGTCGCGGCGCATCTGGCGGATTCCGCGTCCAGCCTGGAGCACCGCGTCCGCTCCTACCTCGCGGCGAATTGTTCGCAGTGCCATCAGCCCGGTGGTTCGGCGCTCGGCCAATGGGACGCGCGATTCGCCACGCGAACGGCGGAGTCGGGCTTGATCAACGGAGCACTCGTGAACGACGGCGGCAATCCGGAGGCGCGCACTTTGAAGCCAGGATCCCTCGACCATTCGATGGTGCTGAAGCGCATTTCCGCGCGGGGACCCGGCCAGATGCCGCCGATTGCTTCGACGGAAGTGGACGTTGCCGGCGTCGCGCTCCTGAGCGCCTGGATTACCAATGATCTGCCAAAGTCTCGCATCTTTTCCGAGTGGCAACGCGTTCACTTCGAGCTGAACACGGCGCCGAACGCGGGGCCAGCCGACGATCCCGACGACGACGGCGCGCCGAATTATCAGGAATACCTCGTCGGGACGAACCCGCTCCAAGACACCGACGTTTGGAAAATCTCCGTCGAGCGCGATGGGGATAAAGTGCGGCTCAAATTCCCGCGAATTGCCAATCGCGGATTTGAAGTGCAGTTCACGACCGACGCTGGCGATTCGCTATCTTGGAAGGCACTGGACGTTCCGGGCAACCGGCCATTCTTCTCGGCGGCGAGTTTGACCGCGGCGGTTGAAGATTCGATCCCGACCGTTCAAGCCAAGTACTATCGTGTGCGGGTATTCGAGCCGTAGCTCGGGAGCGCAGGCGCACGGCACTGTGTTTTCGTTGCCTGTGCCACCGACAACATGTGGATGCACCAGAGGCATCCCTGTTCTCCGAATTCTTCTTGGGGTGGAACGGAGGAACGATACACCGTCGCGCCATGACTGGAGCCGAAATCAATCCTGCGAGGCTGCAGTCTTTCCCTTTCAACAAGCCTTTCACGTGAGTGTGAGTCGTGTGGAATGGCGTGGCCATTTCTTCACGGCTTCGGACGCGAGACGAATCCGCGGCGCTGAGCGGCGACTATCGTCCGCTGCTCGGCTTGCTGCAGCACGCGCAGGTCGGAACGCTCTTTCTCGAACTTTGCACCCCTCGCGCGGGCGAACTCGAAATACTGAAAGATTTGCCGGATGACCGTCGCATCGGCATCGGAGTGGTGAATCAAAAGCAC
Organism: Verrucomicrobiota bacterium; assembly: GCA_016871535.1. Taxonomy (NCBI): domain Bacteria; kingdom Pseudomonadati; phylum Verrucomicrobiota; species Verrucomicrobiota bacterium. The sequence goes on along the minus strand of VHCZ01000203.1, from coordinate 4,918 downwards.
GAGAGGATCGAATCCGAGGACGAGATCGTGTCCAGAATCCGGCGAGCCATCGACCTGTTTGGGAAGGATCGTGTGCTGCTGACGCCGGATTGCGGTTTCGCCACCTTTGCCGACAATCCGGTCGCCTCGGCGACGATCGCAGAAGCAAAGCTGAGGGCCATCACTCGCGCGAATGAAGGCTTGCAGGGCTGACCTCCGGTCAGTCGGCTGACAGCACGGACCACGGCGTTTACGCCGCTTGACCGTTCAACAACACGAGAGCGCGTGATTTTCCAGGGCGGGTCGTGCTGCGCGCGCTGAAGCGGCCTCAAGGCCGCGGTCGGGATCGGTTCTCGATTCGGAGCAGTGTGCGGATGCGCCCGAGTAGCCTCCTGCTGGCCCAAAAACTTTTGACACCCTCCTTCATTCGACTAGCCTGGGGCACACCTTATGAGACTTGGCATTAACACTTTTCTCTTCACCTCTCCCTTCACCAATAAAAGCACGGCCCTCTTCCCGACGTTCAAGCGCTGGGGTTTTGAAACGGTGGAGATTCCGATTGAAGATCCGTCCCACATCGATCCCGCTTACGTCAAAGCCCAACTCGACAAACACGGCCTGGCTTGCGGCTCCGTCTGCGCGTGCATGGGGCCGGACCGCGACCTGCGCGGCACGCCGCAACAGCAGCGCACCGGGCTGAATTACATGTGGAAGCTCATCGATCAGATGCTCGTGCTCGGTTGTCCGAGTCTGATTGGACCGGAGTACTCCGCCGTCGGACGAGCCGATGCTGTGCCGCCCCAGGAACAGAAGAAACAGTGGAAGACCGTGGTCAAGAATCTGAAGGCACTCTGCAAATACGCGGAGAAAAAGGGGAAGCAGGTTTGTCTGGAACCGCTCAATCGTTTCGAGACCGATTTCATCAACACCTGCGACCAGGGACTGAAGATGATCCGGGACGTCGGCAGCCCCGCGCTCAAGCTGCACCTCGACACCTTCCACATGAACATCGAGGAGAAAAATCAGGCGGCGGCGATTCGCAAAGCGGGCAAACTGCTCGGGCATTTTCACGCCTGCGGCAGCGACCGCGGCACGCCGGGCAACGATCACATCGATTGGAAACCGATCGCGGCGGCGCTCAAGGGCATCGGATATAAAGGCGATGTCGTGATCGAATCGTTCACCACGGATGTCAAAGTCATCGCCCGAGCGGCGGCGATCTGGCGCCGCATCGAGCCGACGCGGAATGAGATTGCCGTGAAGGGTATTCGATTTCTGAAGAAGGTTTTGAAATAAGCGAAAAGGATCGACACGAATTTCACTAATTCCCACGAATGCGATGAGACTATGAAAACAAACACGACAGTAATTCTGGCGACTCTGATTTCCATTCTTTTGAGTGGAGCGGCCACTGCAATGCAAGCGGCTGTGTTGGAGCCGGGTTTCAAGAGTCTGTTCAACGGCAAAGACCTCACCGGCTGGGAGGGCAATCCCGATCTGTGGTCGGTGAAAGATGGCGCGATCACCGGCGTCACCAAAGCGGACCCGAAGCTGACGCACAACACGTTCCTCGTTTACACCGGAGGCAACGTGGACGACTTCGAACTGCGCCTCTCCTACCGCATCGTCAATGGGAATTCGGGAATTCAGTACCGGAGCAAGGTCATTGAGAACGGCAAGTTCGGCCCTATCGTCAGCGGCTATCAGGCGGATTTCGAGGCGGGCACAACCTATTCCGGCATCTTGTACGAGGAACGGGCGCGGGGCATCCTGGCGCAACGGGGACAAAAGACCGTCGTCAAAGACGATCCTTCCAATCCCAAGCGGCCCGAGGTTGAAGTGGTCGGCTCGCTCGGCGAGTCGAAAGACATCCAGGCGAAGATCAAAAAGGAAGATTGGAATGATTACGTGATCATCGCCAAGGGAAACCATCTTCAGCATTTCATCAACGGCATGCAAACCGTCGATGTTATTGACGAGGACTCCGTCAAAGCGGCCAAAGATGGCATCCTGGCGCTGCAAATCCACGTCGGCCCGCCGATGACGGTTCAGTTTAAGAACATCAGGATCAAGCCGCTGAAGTAGTTGCTGGTGCCTGGTCTTCGGTACAGTTTCCAAACCACGGTCACGCGGATGACACGGATAAAAGCCCTTAGCCGTTCTTTCTCATTCAAGATGGGGAGCGCACGCGCCCTCGCGTGCTGTGGTCGGCGCCCCCACCGACGACCCTCTTGCGTTCGAACGCTTCACGAGTTAGTGCCCGATCGGAACGAGTTCTTCGACCGGCAAAGCGCCGGGTATCTGTTTAGCGTAGCGCAGAGTTGCACTCTGCGATACCGCGGAAGGCACACCGAACACTTACGGCGCCGGCCGGTACACGCGAGGGCGCGTGTGCTTCGCATCTCCGGCTGCATTCCCACGATCATGAAAAAATGGCTCGATCTCCACGCGTTATTGGTGCTGTTCACCGCCGCGCACATTTCTGCGGCCGACATGAAGATCGTCCTCGTCGCGGGCAAACCCAGCCATGGCACGGGCGCGCACGAATTTCAGGCAGGTTGCTTCCTGCTCAAAAAGTGCCTCGACCAGGTTCCGGGTGTTCGGGCGGAAGTCCATTTGAACGGCTGGCCCACCGATTCCAAAGCGTTCGAGGGTGCGGACGCGATCTTTCTTTATATGGACGGCGGCAGCGGCCATCCCGCCATCAAACCGGAGCGTCTCAAGATTCTCGGTGAATGGATGAAGAAAGGCGTCGGTCTTGGCTGCGCGCATTACGCGGTTGAAGTTCCCAAAGGCGAGGCCGGTCAGGCGTGGCTGGATTGGACCGGCGGTTACTTCGAGACGTTCTGGTCGGTGAATCCGCATTGGGACGCGGATTTCAAGACCTTGCCGGCGCATCCCGTCACGCGCGGAGTGAAGCCGTTCAAGATCAATGACGAGTGGTACTATCACATGCGCTTCCCCGAAGGCATGAAAGGCGTGACGCCGATCCTCACGTCCGTGCCGCCTGACCGGACCCGCGGCAAGCCCGGCGCCTCTAGCAGCCACGGCGGAAACCCCCACGTCCAGGCCCGCCTTGGAATGTCGGAGCACGTCATGTGGGTGATCGAGCGGCCCGACGGTGGACGTGGCTTCGGTTTCACCGGCGGCCATTTCCATCGGAATTGGGCCCACGATGATTTCCGCAAGATTGTTTTGAACGCCATCCTCTGGACCGCGAAGGCGGACATCCCATCCGATGGCGTCGCTTCCCAAGTGACGCCGGAAGACATGGCTCAGAATCTCGATACAAAAGAGAAATAACTTATGAATAGAATCCTCGCCCTGCTGAGTTGCGCCGCGTTGCTGTCCTCTTTTGGAGCGGACACAAGCGCCGCCGAAAAGAAGATCGTCCTCGTGGCCGGCCGGCCCAGCCACGGACCGGGCGACCACGAATTCAACGCCGGTTGTTTGGTGTTGAAGAGATGTCTGGACCAGGTGCCGGGCGTGAAATCCGTGGTCGTCCAGGGCGGCTGGCCCAAAGAGCCGGATGCCTTCGAAGGCGCCGACGCAATTCTGCTCTTCATGGATGGCGGCGGCGGCCATCCGGTAATCCGCGAAAATCATTTGCAAGTCATGGGGGCGCTGATGAGGAAGGGCGTGGGGCTGGGTTGCGCGCATTACGCCGTTGAGGTTCCCAAAGACAAGGGCGGCCCGGAGTTCCTCGATTGGATCGGCGGCTACTACGAAACCGCGTTTTCGACCAACCCGCACTGGGAAGCTGACATCAAAGAACTGCCGAAACACGCGATCACCCGCGGCGTGAAGCCATTCAAACTCCGTGACGAATGGTATTTCAATATGCGCTTCCGCGCTGACATGAAAGGCGTCACGCCGATTCTCGTGGCCAAGCCTTCCGATGAAACACGCAAAGGCGCGTCCGCTTCGCCGCGCGGTCCGTATGGGCACATCGTCGCCGCGAGCGGGCGGGACGAAGTTCTGATGTGGGCGGTGGAACGGCCTGACGGCGGGCGCGGCTTCGGTTTCACGGGTGGGCACGTTCACGCAAACTGGTCGAACCCGAATTTCCGGAAAGTGGTTTTGAACGCGCTGCTCTGGCTGGCGAAAATGGATGTGCCCGCGGACGGCGTCCAGTCGACGTTGCCGCTGGAAGAGTACGCCAAGAACCTGGACGCGAAGGGCAAGGCCGACGACGCCGTCAACATCACGGGCGCCTGGAGTTTCCAGGTCGAGACCGCCAACGGCACCGGTTCACCCAGCTTCACCTTTGTCCAGGCCGGTCCCAACATTGTGGGCACCTATAAAGGGCTCTTTGGCGAGGCGGAATTCAGCGGCACCTTGAGGAATTCGGAATTGAGATTCTCCTTCGGCGTCCGCGTTCAGGACGAACCAGCCGTGGTGACCTACACCGGGAAAGTCGAAAGCGACGGCACACTCAAAGGAACGGTTCGCCTCGGCGACCTGGGGGAGGGAACGTGGACCGCGAAGAAAGCGCCGTAGGTTGTTTCAAGGACTCTTCGGGATCGGAACGGCTCGTTGCTTTTCTCCGCGGTCGGGGAATTCCTTGATGACGAAACCGCCATCTAACGTACATTCCGCCGGATACCCGGCTAGGAGATGGAGCGTTGGATGACGCGCGGAGTGTCGAGTGGCGAGGACATACGTTGAGCCCGGCTGCATCAACCCGCTTCCTCCCCTATGCAAGCCGCGGACGTATCTCCGTGACCCCTTATCAAATCGGTAAAACGCGCCCATCTTGTATCCGCCAGGTTGATGCACCTCCACCCATCCTTTCAAATCTCCCTTAGAGCCTGTCCGAAAATTGCGCGGGGTCCTGCGGCGAGGGATTTTGGCTGTGGCCAAGGCGGCGAGGTCCGAGCATCCCCAACGCGGGCTGTAAGGACCGAGCCAACGCAGGCCACGGACAAAAGACCCGCCG
>VHCZ01000202.1 GCA_016871535.1 Verrucomicrobiota bacterium | reverse complement strand
TGTCCCTCTTTGATCACGACCGCTTCGGAGTGCAGCGCGACCGTTGGGCAAATGTGCCGCGGGATCCCGTAAAGACAATCGCCAACCGCAAACTTCCCGGCGTCGGGTGTTTCCAGAACGAGGTGTTCTTCGCTGTGGACCACGGCAGTCGCGTCGGGCAGTCCAAAGAATTGCACGCGTGGATGAGGATTCTCGGCCGCGATGGCTTTGTGGCCCAGGTCCAGGCAAAGCCGATTCGTTCCGGGCTTGCTAATCACGCGCGTCAGAACCAGCGCGGCGGGCAGAAAGTCGAGATCGGGAAGTTTGTTCAAGTAGCTGACGTCCCAGAAGATCGTTGTCCCGGGGCTGCACTCAACGTCCGGTCGCCGGGCGTGAATCGCGAACGTGGGAGTGCCTCCGGCAACGACTCTCGGCACAGGGAGGCCGAGTTGCTCCAGATTGCGCCGGAGGTCGCTGGCCGGCGCGAAGGCCGCTTCGCAAACAGCCATGCGCTCTTTCAGATCGGTGTTTTGAATGTGGCCGTCGTAAACGTGCAGACCGCCCGCTTTCAGACCGGGCGAACTTGAAATCAAACGGTAGAGTTCGACGGCTTTCGGTCCGGCCGCGACGCCTGTTCGCCCCATGCCGCAATCGATGTCCAACAGCACATCCAAAGAAAGCTTGGCGGCTAAACAAACTTGGGAAAGGGCACGGATCGCCTCGGCGTCGTCCGCGACGGCGGAAAATTTCGTTGCCGGAAAGGATTGCGCAAGCTGAACGAGCCGGCGCGCATTCGGGCCGACCGGCTGATAAGCCAGCATGGCGTCCTCAGCGCCGCAACTCGCGACCATTTCCAGCTCGGCAATCGTGGCGCATTTGAACTTCGTTATCCCGGCCGCCCGCTGCATGCGGATAATCTCCGCCAGTTTGTGCGTCTTGACGTGCGGCCGCAGGCGCTTGACGCCGCCGGCAATGTGGATCATGCGCCGGATGTTTTCCTCGGCCCGGTCGAGATAGACGAGGAGGGCAGGGGAGGGGAGGTCGGCGGCGTTCTTGACGAGGTGCCAGGGGCGGTTGGATTGCGTCATGCGTAATTCGTAAAACGTGAAACGTAATGCGTGATACGTGACACTTGACACGTGGCACTTGACACGCGACGTGACCCGAAGTCGTCAGTCTATCTCGAAGATGGCTTCGATTTCGACGGCGACGTTGTTGGGGAGCGCGTTCATGCCGACGGCGCTGCGCGCGCCTTTGCCTCGCTTGATACCTGGCACGTGGCACACCTTGCCTGTCTACCTCATTCGATCTCGAAGATCACTTCGATTTCCACCGCAATGTTGCCGGGCAGAGAACCCATGCCCACGGCGCTGCGCGCGCCGACGCCGGTGTCTGTTCCAAAGACTTCAGCAAAGAGCTCGCTGCAACCGTTGATCACAGCCGGATGCTCCTGGAAATCCGCCGTGGCGTTCACCATGCCGAGGGTCTTGATGACGCGTTTGACGCGGTCCAAGCTGCCGAGGTGTTCGCGCACGCTCGCCAGAATCGCGAGACCCACCTGGCGCGCCGCGAGTTTGCCGCCCTGGAGGTCGAGGTCCTGGCCGACGCGGCCCTTGATCATGGTTTTGTCCGGTTTGAGCGGGCCGTGGCCGGAGACGTAAGCCAGGTTCCCAATGAGGACTACGGGTTTGTACACGCCGGCGGGTTTGGGCGCGGGCGGCAGTTCGAGTTTGAGTTCGGCGATGCGGGCTTCAGCATTCATGGCGGTTAGCTTTCAGTGGTCGTCACTCAGATGGCAAGGCTTTTTGTATCCGTTAACGACGGTGGAGCGACGCTCCTGCGGAGCTTTTCTTCGATGGCATTGGCTCGGCAGGAGACTCGCCCCGCCTTAACGACTTTAACTGAGGGGATACTCCCTCAATCAACAGTAGTGGGGCCGCGGTGAGGGGGAAGGTGACGCCGTATTATAACCAATTTACCAAATAATAGCGATTTAACGATTTGATCGTGTAACGCTGCAACGGGTGAACGCGTGAACGGAATTCCCACTTGCAAGGCGAAAGGTGAGCTTCAACACTCTCCCGCGCATGGGCGAAACTTCCTCCGGCGCCGGTGAGGACGCGTGTCACGGCACAATTCCCCAGGGCGCGACGCCGCTTGTTTCAAGACATCCGCTCGACTGGTTCCGCGTCTTCGGTCCGGGCGCGGTCATTGCTTCGCTGACCATCGGAGCGGGCGAACTCATCTTTTCCTCCCGCAGCGGCGCGTTGTTCGGATATCGGTTGCTGTGGTTCTTCGCGTTAATCCTGCTCTTCAAGTGGGCACTGGTGTTCGCCTGCGCGAGGCACATGGTCCTGACGGGCGCGCATCCGTTTCAGCGCTGGATGGAGATGGCAGGTCCGCGCGGCTGGCTGCCTTTGGTCTTTTTGCTCCTGGCTTTGCTTTGTTTTCCGATCTGGGTTTGCTTCCACGCCGGCACGGTGGGCACGCTGTTGTCCTGGCTCACAGGCACGGACGGCCTTCTCCATGGCACGGCATACTTGCTGTGGGGAATCGCGGTTTTGGGCTTCGTCTTGCTTTTGATTTTCACCGGAGGCTACGCGCGCCTGGAGCGAATTCAGATTACCATCACGATCCTGATGGTGGTGGCTGTGGCGGTTTCTCTTTTCTGGTTGAACCCGGACTGGCTCGAACTGGCCAAAGGCTTTTTGTGGCCCAGGCCCTTTGATTACCCGCCGTGGGTTTCCGCCTATCCTGACATCAAGGCGCGGCCTGTCTGGGTCGAGACGGTCACGTATGTGGGAGTCATCGGCGGGTCCGGCTACGATTACCTGGCGTATGCGTCGTATCTGCGCGACAAGGGCTGGGGTCAGGCGGGGCGCGGGATGGCCGATGAACGGTTGCTGCAAGCCATGGCGAAAGATCCCGCTCATCCAAACCGCCGGTGGGTGCGGGCCTGCCGGCTCGATTGCACGCTGAGTTTTCTGGCGGTGCTGGTGTTCACAGTGGTTTTTGTCGCTTGCGGCGCGATTGTTCTTGGGCCGCAGGAGAAGGTTCCGAGCGGAACGAATTTGCTGGCGTTGCAGGCCGAATTCGTGACGCCGATTTATCCGTGGCTGAAGTGGGTCTATTTTGCGGGGGCCTTCCTGGCGATGTTCGGGACGCTGTACGGCACGATTGAAGTGGCGCCTACGGTTCTCAGAGAACTCGTGGCGGCAGCCAAGGTAGGGCAGGCTTCCAGCCTGCCCAGGCCGACGTCAGCCACCGACACTCAGACTGGCAGGCAGGAGGCCTGCCCTACCTTTCAGATGCGTTCAACGCCAGCTTCCCAGAGCGATGAGAACCCAAGAGAGACTAGTGCTCGATGTCGCCTAGGGGCCGTGTGGTGGTGCGGTTTGGGCGGCGTGCTGCTTCTGGCGGGAAGCTTCGCTTATGCCTTCGTCACCGAGGTGAAGGCACCGCCCGGCCTGGTGGCCTTGCTCACGCCGGCCAATCTGTTCACCGGGGTTTTGGCGTGCGGATTGATCTGCCTCTTGAATTGTTGGATGGACCGGCGTTTCTTGCCTTCCGGGTTGCGAATGAGCCAGCCGCTCCGCGCGCTCAATTGGGTCGCTGGAGTTCTCTTTCTTTTCCTCGGCTTCAAAGGCTACTGGGACCACGGCGGCTGGAGACCTTGGGCCATTCTGATGGGGACGCTGGGCGCCGGCTGGGTCGCCGCGTATTTGTGGAATTCCGGATTGAAATCCCAGGAGAATTCTTCGGCGCGGTCTGATGAGTCTGAATGAACGGAGAATAGAATTGAGTCCGAAGCCGTGATAAGATAGAGAAGTCAGCCCAGAGCGCGGACAGTCGCGGCTGCACCAACTGGCGCGAGCCATGAGAAACCTTCCACTCAACGAATCCAGAGGCCGTTGAGATGTTGACGCTGTTCACCAACCCTTCCGCCCGCGATTGCAGCGGCGTTTCCCGGCGCGACTTCATCCGGATCGGAGCCATGGGCCTGGGCGGCTTCAGTCTGCCGGGGATGCTCGCGAGCAAGGCCGCCACCGCGGCTTCCGAGCGTGACTTCCTCAAAGATAAATCGGTGGTCCTCCTCTTCCTGGCGGGCGGCGCCAGCCATATCGAAACGTTCGACCCGCACATAGACGCGCCGCAGGAAATCCGCAGCGTCACCGGCGAAGTGGCCACGACGATTGCGGGCGTCACTTTCGGCGGCACGTTTCCCCGCCTCGCGAAGCTCGCGCGCAAGATGGCCGTCGTGCGCTCCTTTCGCCACACGATCACCGATCATCCGAAAGCGATCCAGCACGTCCTGACCGCCGGACATCCGGCGCAGGTGAGCATGGGATCGATCTACACCCGGTTTCGCGGGACGAACCATGCCGCGACGGGATTGCCGGCCTACATGACTCTGTTGGCTCCGGAAATCGATCCGCAGTACCTGAAAGAAAAGGATCGCGTCTGGATTGGATCAGGGCCCGGGTCGCTGGGGCCAACTTACACACCCTTCGATCCCAGTGGCGGCGGGCCGATGATCAAGAACCTGGAGTTGAACATTTCCCGCGAACGCTTCCTCAGCCGTCATTCGCTGCTCGGCGCGTTGGATCAATTGAACCGCCGCATCGATGCCAGCGGGATGATCGCGGCGCTGGATCAATACGAACAACAGGCGCTCGATATGATCCTTCGCGGAGCGGGCAGCGCGTTCGATTTGTCGCAAGAGAATCCACGCCTGATCGAGCGTTACGACACGAGCCGGTATCAGGTCGGCAAAAAGCTTTTCCGCGCCTGCACGCTGGGCAAGCAGATGCTGCTGGCGCGACGGCTGTGCGAAGCGGGCTGCGGTTTTGTCACGGTGCAATCCGCGGGTTGGGACATGCACGCGGACATCAACAATCCGGGCATGGTGGCCGGTATGGAGATGCTCGGCCATCCGCTCGATCAGGCGGTCTCCGCTTTTTTGGAAGACGTCGAGGCGCGCGGGTTGAGCGAGAAGATTTTGCTGGTCATCACCGGCGACTTCGGACGGACGCCGAAGATCAACAACCGCGGCGGGCGCGATCACTGGGCAAACCTCGGCACGCTGGCGTTCGCCGGGGGTGGCTTGAAAATGGGGCAAGTCGTGGGACGATCCGACCGCCACGCCGCTGAGCCGGCTTCCGATCCGATCACCCCTGAACATTTGCTGGCGACGATCATGCACGCGCTTTTTGACGTGGGAAAACTTCGTGTCCAGCCGGCGATGCCTCGCGATCTCCTCGCCTTTGTCGAGCAGGTCGAACCAATCCACGAGCTGATTTAGTTCGGGCGGGATCCATCTCGTTGGGGAGCGCACGCGTCTTCGCGGTGATCAACCGACGTGTGCCGAGTCAAAGTGGGTGGAACGGGCTACCAGCCCGTTTTCGGCGGCAACTTGCCGCCGAAAATTGCGGCAGGCTGGTAGCCTGCCGCAACAGGCCAGTGGCCTGTTCCACCCAAAAGGCATTCTCAAACGCGCTCTTAGCCTACACTAGGCCGAATTGCTTCATCTTTCGGCGCAGAAATTTCGCGGATTCCGCGATGTCAGCAACACCGGTCGCCGGATCGGGACCATCCTCGATCGAAATCCAACCTTTGAAGCCGGCATCTTTCAATATCGAGAAGATGCGATCGTAATCGTTCAATCCGCGCCCGATCACGCCGTGCCTGAGAATGCTGGCGTAGCCGGTCTGCGGTTGGGCCTCGATTCGGCGCAAGTCTTCCAACGTGCCGCCCTCGAAGTAACGGTCGCTGGCGTGCATGGTTTTCACGCGGTGCTTCACGGCTTCCAGCAATTGGATGGGGTCGTCCCCGGCAATGATCGCATTCGAAGGATCATAATTGACGCCGAACCATTCCGTCTCGCCGATGCTGGAGACGAGTGCCAGAAACGCGTCCATGCGCTGGGCGAATTCGGGGTAGTCCCAGTAGCCGTCCTTGTAGTGATTCTCGATGATCAAAACGATCCGCTGCTCGGCCGCAAAAGGCACGAGTTCCTCGATGCACTCGCGCACCCAGCGCAACCCTTGATCGGGTCGCACATCCGGCCGGCGTTGACCGGAGAGCACGCGGCAGAACTTCCCGCCCAAACCGGAGATGGCCCGAATCGCGCGCTTCTGCTTTTCGATTTCCTCCTTCCGCTCCGGCAGCGTGGGTTTGGTGAAGTCGGACGAATAGCACATCATCGGAATGGAGCGTTGCTGTTTCTCGACGCGTTGGCGAAGGCGTTCCCATTCGCGGGGATTCTCCGGCGGCGTGAAGCCCCAATAGAATTCGAGCCCGTCCACGTCGAATTGCGCGGAGAGGTCGATCCACTGGTCCACGGACATCTCCCGCGTCACGCACAAGGCGTCGAGGAAACATTTGGGGAACGCGGAAAGGGGCATCAGATGAATGACGAAGGTCTAATGACGAATGGCGAAGGAATGTCGAATGAAAAAGTGCGAATCGAGGCGCCAGTGCATCCACGAGTTTGTCGGTGATCGCCGTCCACGTAGCGCAGAGTTGCACTCTGCTGTATCGCAGATTTGGAATCTGCGGCACGCCGGCCCATCCGGTGCGGTCGGGTGAGTTGGTCGCGCAGCCGACTACAAGTCGGCGATACGGCAGATTGAAAATCTGCGCGACGCTTCAGCGCCAATTTGTGGATGCGCCGGCGCCGCGCTGGACCTGGTTCGGCATTCGTCATTGGCCATTCTTTCGTCATTCGGAATCAGTCATTAGTCATTTCCGAAGTCAGTTCGGCTTGAGGACCGCTTTGACATACTCGCCCGCGTGCATTTTCTCGAAGCACTCTTCCCATTCCTGAAGCGGCGCGACGCGGTTGATGACGAGATCCAGGTTGATCTGCCCGGAAGCGATCATGGACAGGACGCGTTCCCACACGGGCCAGTTGTGCGAGAAGCTCCCTTGCAGCGTCACAGCCTTTTGCACGAGCGGATCCAGATTGAACCCGAGTGGCTGCGGCCCCCAGCCGATTTTGATGATTTGCCCGGCCGGGCGGACAGTTTGCATCGCCAGTTGCATCGTCGCGGACACGCCTGCGGCATCGATCACGACATCGACTCCCAGGCCGTCGCCCAGTTGCTTCACATAATCCACCACGCCTCCCTCCAGCGCGGCATCAGCGCCAAGCTGGCGGGCGACCGCGAGCCGCCTGGCGTCCGCGGGCAATCCACAGACGATCAAATGCCCGGCGCCGCTGAGCTTCGCCATCATCGCGCACAAGAGGCCGATTGGCCCCGGACCGATGACCAGCACGTGATCGCCGGGCCGGACATGCCCGTTCACACAAACGGCGTTGTAGGCCACGGCGCATGGCTCGGTCAGCGCGGCTTTGTCGAAGTCCAGGCTGCTCAGGATGAAGTGGAGGCAACGCTCCGGGACGCACACGAATTGCGTCATGGCGCCATCCACGCCGTAGCCGAATCCCAGGCGGGTTGGGTCGAGATTGTAGAGCCCGCGCCGCGTGTAGGGAGAGCGTTCGTCGATCACGGCGGCGGTTTCACTCACGACGCGGTCGCCTTCCTGGAAGGCTTTCACTTCCGGCCCGGTTTGCACGATGGTGCCGCCGAATTCGTGGCCGAGGATGCAGGGATAATTGACCTTCCAACTGAGGCTGCCGAGCCACTGGTGCAAATCACTCCCGCAAATGCTCACCGCTTCCACTTTGAGCAAAACATCCCTGGCGCCGATTTTCGGAATGGGCACCTCGCGCAGTTCGACGCTGTGCGGAGCCACCGAGTAATTCACCAATCCCGGCATGATCGATTTCATACGTCTCCAGGAAGAAGATTGAAGTGCAGTTTCAAGTGTCTTCGCTTCTCGAATCGTCCGTTGGTTTCACCGTCGAACGATTCTCTTTGATTCACCGCCGACCGGCACGTCGCCATACGCATGAACTTTGGCGCAGATTTCTTTCAGAACGGCTTCGACATTGCCGCCGGCGGTTTGAAACGAATGGGCGTCGATGGCGAGCGGCGCGCCGATCACCACCAGCGGGGCGCCGTATTGGGGTGTTTCGATGGCCTGTTGAATCGATAGCCCGCCCACCGCTTGCACGGGGACCTTCACCGCTTCCACGACATCCCGCAATCGGTCGAGCGGACTGGGGGCCGGTTGGCCCCGCTTGCGGCGCACGTTGCGAAAATCGTAGCCGATATGATGAATGACGTAATGGCAGCCCGCGTCCTCCAACAGCCTGGCGCCGGCGACGGGATCCGGCATGACCATGTTGTCGCCCATGACTTCGATCCCGAAATCGCGGCTCGCCTGCACGACCAACTCGACCGTCTCCCGATGCGCCTGCCCCATCACGACGACTTGCGTGGCGCCCGCCTTGGCCATGAGTTCAGCTTCGAGCCAGCCGCCGTCCATGGTTTTAAGGTCGGCGACGATGGGGGTTTCAGGAAACGCGCGGCGCAGTTCGCGCACGCCGTTCATGCCCTCGGCGATGATGAGCGGCGTTCCAGCCTCGAGCCAATCCACGCCCGCGCGTAACGCCATCGCGGCGGTCTCCAGCGCTTCCGGGATGCTCGTGAGATCCAGGGAAATTTGGACGATGGGTTTCATCTCATCAGGAAGACCGCTGTCGTGCCTGCCAAGCACACGAAAAAGACACTAAAGGCTAAAGGGACGGGAGGCTGCTGGAGTTCACTTGCGGGATGCAGCTCGTCCATCTTGTCTGACGTTGCGGTTCCGTGTGTTGCGTGTGTCTCGTGGGCTCCAATTGAGTTGGCCAGGTTCATTCGGGTTCAGCGAATTCGGTTGCGGCGCCGCGCATCGTGTGGAGAGCTTGTAGCGAGGCATCGATCAAAAGCCAGCAGATTTGCGCATCCGGTGGAATCTCTCGTCACCTCTACGCGACCGGTTCGAACTGTCCGTCGCGCACGAGGAGAAGCCTGAGATCGATGACGCGGTTTGTCCGCTTCCCATGAGCCAGACGGTAGGGCGAGCCTGTCCCCAGCGAGCCGCTTCGGACGTGTTCCACGCACGTCGAGCGGCTCGCCGGGACGGACTCGCCCTACCGGCTTCATGGTGCAGATCAGAAAGGAACAGGCCGCTTCCCATGAAGCGGGTAGGAACGTGTTCCACGCACGTCGAGCGGCTCGCCGGGACGGACTCGCCCTACCGGCTTCATGGTGCAGATCAGAAAGGAACAGGCCGCTTCCCATGAAGCGGGTAGGAACGCGTTTCACCGCGTCCCTGGAATCTGTTTCGCTTGATGGTTCAAAAAAGTCAGGGACGGAGTGGAATCCACTGCTGTCCAGGTTCACGGGCCTTGAGCACGTCTGCAAGGAACACGAAGCTGTCCTTGAGCCAAGGAAGATAGCGCGGGCCTCTTTCTGAGTGTTCGGGACAATTCGGATCATCCAGGGAATCCCTGTGCGGGTGATCGAGGAATCCGGACACAGCGAGATCACCGGCACGCGGGTGCGACCCGCAACCTGCAACACCTGATGCGAGGCCGCGCCCCCTGGCGGCGCGATGATGACGTCCACCGCGTCATCCAGCGCGAGCGCCGAGGCTTCATCGCCTTCGGTGCCCCATTGGCCTGGGCGCCCACGGATGACGAGTTCGACGCGGTGGTCCGGTGTGCTATTGGCGAGTTCCACACCCAGCGTTGCGCCTTGCTGCAAGCAAGTGACCTCCGGTTCGTCCGGTGGCGTCAGAAGTCCGATTCGGAGGGAAGCCGCGGTCTCCTCGCCCCCGTGTAGCTGGACTCTGGCCGCGAGCAGCAGGAAGACGCAGGTAAGAACGTGCCTGAGCCCGATTCGAATTCTGCTAATGGTAGGGCGAGCCTGTCCCCAGCGAGCCGACTCCGACGTGTTGCAGTCACGTCGAGCGGCTCGCCGGGACGGACTCGCCCCACCGAGTTCATGGGGTGAGAGCATGGTTCTGAAACCAAGCAGGCTTCCCATGAACCGTCTCTTCGGACCGTGGCCTTTAGGCCGCTTCAACGCTCGACTGCGGAGGGTGCGCGGAAGCCGCCTCAGACATCCTGATGCCGTGGAAATTACCTGACGTTCCTGGGGTACCGGCATCCCCTTTCCCCTCACCCTGGCCCTCTCCCCAAGGAGAGGGAAGAACGCCCGCCGTCTTAGTTCTTTCGCAAGCGCTTTGGCAGATTCCTGCAACGGCGACCCATCCTCTCTCCCCAAGGGAGAGGGCGGCGGTGAGGGGGAAAGCAGGCCACAGTGAAACGATCGTTCCCAGATAGCCGAGGACATCCTGGTCTTTGAATTCCACGGCGATGTTCGCCGCGCTGCCCCATTGGGGTGGGTCTTCGCGATAGATCAGCCCGAACGGGAGATTCCCCGGCTTAAGGGTCTGTGCAAAAATAACTTCCGGTTTTGGCGGGAGCGCCGCCTGGCCGGATGCAAGGCGCGAGGAGGGAGCATCCCCGTTTTGGGGCTGTGACCGACGAGCAACGCTGCAGCCGGCCAGGCGCCGCCCCGCCCCGGAGGGCTGGGGCGATTTCGCTTTCTGGCTTCGTTTCTCCTCAGTCGCAGAGCCCTGGCGGATCCGGATAATCGCGGCCCGGCCCGCGGAAGGGCAATCGCGTGGTCCAGTACCGGTAGTGCGGCCCAACGCCGCGAAAGGGGATCATCTCCGGCGGGGAAAACTGGTGAACAAAACCAAGTCCCGCACACGAGGTGACATCTTCAAACAGGTCTTTCGGGCCGGCCACCACGACCGGTGTGATGCTGGGAGTTTCAACAGCGTTGCCAGGCGGGGGCAGCGGTGACGTTCGGTGAGGCCGCGGTCGGGCGAAGACCGCCAGCAGGACAAGTAAACCAAGAAACGCCGCAAATCCTGCAATGGCGAGTGGATTCCTGGGAGCAATCATCGCGGCGGCTACAAGCCCAGGCAAGCTGAGCCCAGTCGCCGCCCCACGCCTCCACGCCGATTGGCCAGGTCTCACCGTTTCTTGGCCGCACCGTGACGACGCACGCGGCCGCTCCCGAGGAACGCGTCAGGAGTCGAGACGTTTCTTCTCCCTGTCCTCCTCAAAAAAGGAGGAGACAGCCAGGGAGAGGAGGTTGCTTTAGAGGAATCCCCTCTCTCCGGCTCTCTCCCCACTCCTTCCTCGCGGGGAGAGAGAGGAAAACGAGGCGAGCGTTTTTGATGCCGAACACAGTCGGCCTGTGCTAACCAACCTCGATTTTCAGACACATCACTAGCCCTGCAACAAGCGTGATTATTGGCTTGAAAAAAGAAAAAAGCTCGAAATGCCCGTCAATATTGGTTGAAATATGTTTGTTCAAGAACAGCTAACAACCAACAAAAGGTCATTTCGAGTGAGCAGAAC
>VHCZ01000201.1 GCA_016871535.1 Verrucomicrobiota bacterium | reverse complement strand
TCGTAAAAAGTAGATTTGCTAAAAACGCGACTCTGAACTCCATATCGACAACAGATTGAACATGACGAATGACCTTCAGAACCGGGGGTTTCATGCATTTCGAACAGTTGTTAACTGGACACGAGTGGAGTGGAATCCGTCCCTACCGGTTCATGGGAAGGGGCTCGCCGTCAGCTTCGATAATCATTTCAGAAATCTCCGCGCCGACGACACGGTGTCGATTTCCGCCGGGGATTTGTCGCGGCGGATTCTCAGGATGCGCGGGAAGCGCATGGCCAGTCCGCTGCTGTGGCGCGCGCTGGGCTGAAGCGCGTCGAACGCAATTTCCAGAACGGTGTCCGGTTCGACCTCGAAATAACGGCCGCGCTGGCTGATCGCTTTGCTCAGGAAATGTTCCGTGAGCTGCGCGATTTCCGCGTCGGTCAATCCGCTGTACGCCTTGCCGATCGTCCGGAGCTGGCCTGTCTTGTCGTCGCGCACGGCAAAGGTGTAATCGCTCAACACCGCGCGGCGCTTGCCGTGGCCGTATTCGGCGCCGATCACGACGCAGTCGAGTGTTCCGTAAGCCTTCTTCAATTTCAACCAGGCCAACCCGCGCCGGCCCGGAGAATAAACGCTGTCGGGATCTTTGATCACCAGGCCTTCGTTGCCACGCTCCCGGGCCGAGTCGAAAGCCGCTTCGATTTCGTTTGACGATCGCACGGCCGTGATCTGGGAGAGCCTCCATGATCCAGGTAGGGACGGATTCCACTCCGTCCCTGACTTTTTTGAGCCATCGGCCGAAGCAGATTCCAGGGACGCGGTGGAACGCGTCCCTACCCGGTTCATGGGAAGGGGCAAGCGGGACAATTTCTCCAGTTGTTCGCGGCGTTTCCGCAGCGGCGCATTCAAGCGGCTTTCGCCCGCGAACCAGAGGAGATCGAAGGCGACGAACTGCACCGGAATTTCCGCTCCCAAAAATAAATCGCCCTCGCGCCTTCCCAATCGGCGCTGAAGATCGGCAAACGCCATCGCCCGGCCTTCGCGCATCGCGACGATTTCTCCGTCCAGCACAAAATCGTCCGGCACGGTGCGGGCCAGATCCGCCAGCTCCGGAAACGAAGCCGTGATCTCTTTCAGATCGCGCGAGTAGAGCGCGACGCGGTCCCCGACCTTGTGAACCTGGCAACGGATCCCGTCGTACTTGTCTTCGACCCAGACCAACGTAGGACAGGCATCCTGCCTGTCCGGGGATTTCGTTGTGCTTAGCGCGTCCGCCGGGGCAGGCAGGATGCCTGCCCTACTTTTTACGCGGTCCCAGATCGCTTCGGCGGTCTCTTCCGGCGAGGCCAGCATGTACTTCACCGGGCGAAACGGCGTCAGCGTGGCCGAAGCCAATTGCCCGCGTTGGGCGAGTCGCGCCGTTTCGCCAATGTCTCCCAGGAGCAGATTCGCGTTCTTGACCTCCTCCACAGCAACCGAGAACGCCTGCGCGATGGCCTCCTCGACCAACCCTTCCTTCAGCCCGATGCGCAAGTCGCCGGTGAGAATCTTGGTCAGGAATTTCCCTTCGAGCGCCGTCACTCGCCGGAGCGCCGCGATCAGGATCGGCAATTTGCCGAGCGGGCCTCGGGCGGCGTAAAGCTGTTGAAAGAGCGTTTCCACGTCGCGGACGGCAAAGGTCGAAACGGCGGGCGCGATCTCGCGCAGGATTTCAAAGGCCGTTTCGCCGAGGTCGCTGTGTTTGAGATAAACCTGGCCGAATTCCGCCTGGTCCATCTGATTGACCGCGCAGAGGGCGTCGCGAATGATCGCCCAGCCGAGTTGCAGAACTTTGTTCTGGCTCGGCGCGAACGGATGGCCGGTCAGCCACGTGTTCACCGGGACAAGCCATTCGGTTTCCAAACGCTTTTCGTATTCCGCCAGCAGCCGCGTTTTCTCCGACTTCTTGGTCGTCGCGGCAATGCTCGCGCAAACCGACGCAAAGGCGTGGAAGCGATCCGAGGGAACCGCCGGAGCCTCCGCCAGGCGATCGGCCAAGGGCAGTTCAACCTCCGGTTTGGACTCCGCGGACCACGGTCCGGGAATGATGGATCGATTTGCGGTTGCCGATTCGGAGTCCGTGGAGCGGGACCGAGGAGGCAACGGCAGCGTCAGTTGTTCCTCTTGACTGAGCGCCTCCGCGTCGCAGCCCATCTCGCGCAACGTCTGGGCGAAATCGGCGGCGAAACCGTGCAGCGTGTAAACTTTCTTCGGGTTCACACGCTTTACCATTTCGATCAAGTCAGGAAAGTCCGCGTGATCGCTCAACGCGAAAGCGGCGTCCGCGCGATAGCGAAAACGGCAGTTGGCATCCACGGCCCAGCCGGTAAGGATCGCCGTGCGAACGGGGCGGAGCTTTTGCAGCATCGTCGAGTTGGCCGCGCTCGGAGGGCAGACCAGGACTTTCTTCCGAGCCGCAGTGCTTTCGAACTTTTCGTAAGCCGGGAATGTTTGTCCGAACTCCTTGTAAATCTCGGTCAGCTTGTGGACCTGGCCGTGCAGCATGATCGGAAGTCCCGCCTCGGCCAGACCGCGGAGAATTTCCTGGCTCTTGCCCAGAGAATAGCCCAGCAGGACGGGCGTTTCATCATTGTCGAGCGCTTCGCGGCAAAAACGAACGACGCCCTTCAAGACATCCGTTGCGGGAGGAAATCGGTATTGAGGCCGGCCATACGTCGTTTCCATGATGAGCACGTCCGCCGTCCGGGGCTGACACGGTTCGGCGGACAAACCGGGACGCAGCTTGAAATCCCCGGTGTAGAGCAGCGTGCCGCCTTGGGCTTCGATCCACGCCATGGCGCTGCCGAAGATGTGGCCGGCGGAGAGAAGCGTCAGCGCGAACGGGGTGCTGGCTTTCTCGAACCGCGCCTGTTCGCCGAACCCGAGCAAGTGTTCCTGCCATTCGCCGCTCAGGCGCGCGCGCATCAGCCTGGATGTGGCCGCAGTCAAGATCACTTCGCGATGCACGCCCACGTGATCCGAGTGCGCGTGGCTGATGAAGACTTTGTCCGCGCCCAACTGGGGTTCATGGGGATCCAGCCACAAGCCCAGTTCCGGCAAATGAACGCCGCCGCGAACGAAGCGGATATCCAGCAGTGCCATCGCCAGCCACTTTAGGCGGCGGATGGTTCAAGTCAAACGAAGGGAGAAGGAATAACCACATCTAGATTCTTTTCGCGTGACCGCTCCGGTCCAGGTAAGTTTATGCCGGTCCAGGTTTATGAGTCGCCGCCGGCTTACGATTCTGTTGCTTCTGCTTGTTTGGGAGAGTGCTCTGCACCGATGCCTCGGCGCCGTCCCGCCGGGCGCGGATTTGTTCGCGCTCACGAATGTTCCGGCGTTTGAGATCGAGATCGAAGCCGCGGGCATTCGTTCGCTGCGCAGCGACCCGCGCACGGATGTCAAAGCGACGGTGCGCCTCGGGCAGGAGGTATTTCGCGACGTGGGCGTTCACATCAAAGGGTCGCAAGGCAGCTTGCAGAGCATCGATGCCCGCCCGTCGTTGACGCTGAGCTTCAACCGATTCGTCCCGAAACAAAAATGCCGCGGCTTGCGGAAGCTTCATTTGAACAACTCCGCGGAAGATCCGACCTGGATGACGGATGTGCTCTGCAGCGAATTGTTCCGCCAGGCGGGCATCTCGGCCGCCCGCGGCGCCTACGCCACGCTCAAGCTGAACAGCCGCAATCTCGGCCTGTACGTTCTGAAAGAAGGCCTGACCCGGGAGTTCCTCGCCCAGCATTTCCGCCGCACCGATGGCAATCTGTATGACGGCGGTTTCCGCCGCGATGTGGACCGTCCGCTCGAACGCATCCACGGCAAAGGCGCGCAAGACCAGGCCGACCGCCTCGCGCTGCTCGCCGCCGTGCGCGAGCCGGATGCCGCCCGCCAGTGGCAACGGCTGGAACAGTTGCTCGACATGGATCGCTTCATCACGTCGCTCGCGATGCAAACCATCACGTGGAACTGGGACGGCTATGCGATGGCGCGGAACAACTACCGGATCTACCACGATCCGGAGACCGGCAAGATGACTTTCATCCCGCACGGCCTGGACCAGATGTTTTGGGAGCCGGAAGGACCGATTTATCCGCGGATGCGCGGGTTGGTCGCGGCAGCCGTCCTGCGCGCGCCGGAAGGCCGCGAGCGGTATCGCCGGCGTCTGGCCTGGGTCCACGCGAATGTGTTCAACGTGGCGGCCATGACCTGGCGCTTGAACGAATTGGCAGCGCTGATCGAGCCGCATTTTTCCGGCGCGCCCGGAGCGGTGGCAAAACTGCGCCGTCTGATTGCCGGGCGTTCCCGGTCCGTCGCCGAGCAATTGCAGCAAGCTGAAGCGCTGCCGCCGAATATCACGGGTGGCGCGGGACGCTGACTCGCAACAGTTGACAAAAATCAGTTTTGTAACAGGAGCAAACGGAGAAAACAGAGAACCCCCATAGCAAGATTCCGTCTTACCATCAAGAAACTCGAGCTCCCGGAGGGACTGCTGGACATCGTTGGAGGAGACGGTTCGGCAATTTCGCCAGGCGGTCGAAAGATCGTGTTTATTCCTGACGAGAACTACAGGGACATTGACGTCGTCGATTTACGAGACGGCTCAATAGTTACGCCGGACAAGAGATTCCGGTCGGTCCGCAGGATCAAATCAACCTGTTGCCTTGGTGGTCGCACGACGGACGTTACCTCCTTTTCAAGAGCAATCGCTCAAGTGTCTATGACTTCCGGGCGCAGCGAATCGAAAACGGCAATCTCGTTGGAGAGGCGATGCGCGTTAAGCGCGACGCGGGACAGAGGACACACCTTTTGCAGGTGCTCAAGGACTCAAGGACGGGTTTTGTTCCCTCAGACAGAGAATGCGCTGGCCGCGCCTTTCCTCATCCACGCCCGGTGCCGTGCTTGTTCGATGCGGAGCAGGCTCTCCAAGCGCTGGGACTCGGCGGAGCTGAACAGGAATTCTTCGGGCAGGTCGCGTCCGCAAAGCCCGCACAGTTTATGGCGGCGGCTGTAGACAATGGAACCGCAATGCGGGCAATCGCCATCCGCCGCCTCTTTGGTCAACCGGCGCTCGGCCCACAATTCAGGCCGCGCTTCAGGCCGCGCCGCAGGGTCCTGCCGGATGACAACGGGTTGCTGGAGCAAATCTTGTTCATCCGTGGCCGCCAGGTTCAGCTTCAAACTCACACCGTTCATAGTCACGTCCTCTCGATTTTCACGATTCGATCCCGAACCGATTTCGAGTGGTATAACGCACGAACACGCCAAAAAGTTTCAATTTCTTTCGAAACACGCTCGGAGCGAATTCAGAGATTGAGTCGGCGCCGGTTCGCCGTTAGCTTTCCGGCCAAGCAAGACAACTTTTCCAGCTTATGACCTCAAACGGATCGCTTCTCCTTTCGTTGAGTTTGCTCGCGTCACTTTTCTCCGCTTCGGCGGGGGAATTGCCCACGCCCCGGTTTCGCGCTGTGGACGTGGATACCAAAGTCGAAATCGGCTACGGCCTGGCCATCGCGGACGTCGATGGCGACAAGAAACCGGACATTCTCCTCGCGGATAAAACTCTGATCGTCTGGTATCGAAACCCGGCGTGGACCAAGCACGTGATTGCGGAGAAACTGACCCCGCGCGATCATGTCTGCATCGCGGCGGCGGACGTGGATGGCGACGGCAAGGCCGAGGTCGCCGTGGGCGCGGACTGGGGCCCTTCCGACACGAAAAACAGCGGCGCGGTTTTTTATCTGATTCCGCCGGCTGACCGGACGCAGAAATGGGAACCGGTCAAGCTCCAGCACGAACCCACGGTGCATCGCATGCGCTGGGTCCGGGATTGGATGGGCCGCGTGACGCTCGTGGTGGTGCCCCTGCACGGGCGGGGCAACGACGCGAGCAAAGGGGAAGGCGCGGGCGTGAAAATCCTTCGCTACATTCGCCCGGAAAATCCGCGCGACACCTGGGAAACTATGACCATCGACGAGTCACTCCACAAAACCCACAACTTTGATCCGATCCAATGGGACGAAGACGAGGCGATGGAACTGTTGATCGGCGGCAAAGAAGGCGTGTTCCTCTCGAATTGGTCCACCGACGACAACGCGCTCAAGCTGACGCAACTGGGTTCCAACGAAGGGGGGGGCGCAGGCGAAGTCCGCGCGGGCCGGCTCACGAAGCCGAACGACTTTTTCGCCACCGTGGAGCCGATGCACGGAACCCAACTCGTGCTGTACCGGCGTCCGCAAGGCGGGTCAGCCAGCTCGCTGTGGCCTCGCCGCGTGCTCGACGCCACGCTGGTGGATGGCCACGCGCTGGCTTGCGGGGATTTGCTGGGACTTGGACGCGACCAGATCGTGGTCGGCTGGCGCGCCATGAACAATCGCGACGCCAAAGTCGGCATCAAGCTCTTCACTCCTCTCGACAACGACGGCAAAGAATGGAAATCCACGCTGGTCGATGACAACACCATGGCCTGCGAGGACCTCACCCTGGCCGACCTGAACGGAGACGGGCGGCTGGACATCATTGCGGCCGGGCGCGCGACGAAAAATCTGAAGGTCTATTTCAACGAGACGGCTCGTTAACGAGCCGAGGGACGGGCGGTAGCTCTCTCCCTTGGGGAAAGAGATTCTCCCAAGCAAAACTTCGCGCATTGAACCCCTGAACGTCCCCCTCTCCCAAACAGCCAGAACCAGGCTCGTTTCCCGGCACGCAATCCCGGGACGCGGAGAGTGGCGTCGTTGCAGGCCACCTCAAGCTCTTGCACCGTGCAGTTGTTCCAGGGCACGTTGGCGATGCCAATCGCTTCTTACTGTGCAGACCGTGGGATTGACGACAGATCGACCGGAGAACCGTAGCGCAGATTTTCAACTGCTGTATCGCCGATTCCCAATCGGCAGGGCGCCGGCCAGTCCCAGCGTGCTCGGACTGGGAGACGCCCGCAGAATACAATTCTGCGATACGGCAGAGTGCAACTCTGCGCTACGAGCTTTGTCGTCCATTCCGGCAAATCTGCAGGTTATCCTGCCAGCGGATGGTTCATGATGACGCGCCCGGATGCTTCCACGGCTTGCGGCACTCGCGGCGCAGACGCCGCGTGGCCTCGCGGTCGTTCGCCACGACGCGTTTTTTCGGGTCGTAAACCACCGGGCGGCCTAGATCCATCGCCATGTTGGCCAGAATGCAACTCGCGGTGGAAATGTGGCCTTCTTCGATGTCGGCGACGGGGCGGCTGCGTTTTTCCACGGCGGCAAGGAAATCCAGCATATGGCGGCGCGTCGCGGGCGCGGCGTTCAACTCGATGGCTTTCTCCGTGACGTCTTCGGGATATTTCTCGCGCTCGTAAAAGCAGTCGAAATGAATCGGTTTGGCGTTTGTATCGACCGGGATGAAATCCGCGCGCATGGTGCTGGCTTTGAGTGTTCCTTTCTCGCCGTAAATGAACAGCGCCCAAGGATAATCCGGGTCGGGCGGCGTGCCCCAGGTGCGGTGCTGCCAGACGCAGTTGAAATGGTCGTACTCGAACGTGGCGGTCTGGGTGTCGCTGATGTTCGATTTGCCTTCTTTCTGCACGTAGATGCCCCCGGCGGAAGTGATGCGTTTGGGCCAGCCCAGGCCGAGCATCCAGCGCGCGGTGTCGAACATGTGCACGCACATGTCGCCCACGATGCCGTTGCCGTATTCCGTGAAAGTGCGCCACCAGCGAAGATGCGGCAGCCCGTCGTAAGGACGGAGCGGCGCCGGGCCGGTCCACATTTCGTAATCCAGATGATCCGGCACCGGCTGCACCGGCGGATTGCCGTTGGCGCGCATATGGAAATAACAGCACATATCGACGTGACCGACCTTTCCGAGCAAGCCGGCTTCGACGACTTGCTTTTTGGCATCGATCAAATGCGGCGTGCTCTTGCGCTGAGTGCCGATCTGGACGACACGCTTGTGTTTGCGCGCGGCATCCAGCATCGCCTCGCCTTCGCGCACGTCGCGGCTGATTGGCTTCTGGCAATAGACATCCGCGCCGGCCTCGATGGCTGCGATGCAGTGCAGCGCGTGCCAATGGTCGGGTGAGCCCACGAGCACGAGATCGAGGTCCTTTTCCTTGAGCATCTCGCGGTAATCGGTGTAGGTGCGCGGCTTCTTCTTCGATTTCTGCCGCTGGCTGGCGATCTCAACGGCTTCGGCGAGCATGTTTTTGTCGGGATCGCAGATCGAAATGATCTCCACGGGCGCGACCTGGACGAGCCGCCACAAGTCGCTTTTCCCGTACCAACCCGCGCCAATCAATCCGACGCGCCTGGGCTTTCCGTGAACGATATCCAACGCGTCCGCGCCAAACGACGGCAACGCGGCCATCGCGGTGGCGGCCGCGGTGGTCTGTAGGAATTGGCGGCGGTTGATGTAAAAGCCTGGAGTCATTGCAGTGGATTTCATGCCGCAGTATTAACCGGACCCCACGGCGCGCGCAACAAGCCAAAACAGGCGCTGCGCAACCTCTCAGTTAACGTGGTGGAGCGACGCTCCTGCGGAGCTTTTCTTCAATGGCATTGGCTCGTCAGGAGCCTCGCTCCACCTTGACTACCTTAACCGAGGGGATACGGCTTACGCCAGTTTCCACGGATCGCGGTAGGACACCTCGAGCCATTTCTTGTCTCCAGCGCCGCCGACGAACTTCTCCTTGGCCGGATCCCATTTCATCCGCTGCCGATGGAAGTAAGCCAAATTCACGAGATGGCAAACGGTGACGGTCCTCGCGCCGATTTCAACGTCGCAAATCGGCGGCTTGCGGCTCCGGATTGAAGCGAGGAAATCGCCCTTGTGATCGTCGCTTTTGTAGAGCCGGACCTTGGCGTCGATCAGATATTCTTTAATCACTTCGTCGAGTTGTTTGGTGGAGTCCGCCTTTTTGGTGTCACCGACGGTCAGCTCGAACCTGCCGCGATTGACCAGAATTCTCCCTCCGGTTCCGATAAACCGGACGCCGTTGCCCGTGTCGTGCAGAACTTCGATGCCGCCGGCGTATTTCAGTCGCACGCCGTGGCTGGCTTTCGGATCGTCCGCCAGGATGATTTCCACGGGACCGCTCTCGTCCATGCCCAGGCCCCATTGCGCGATGTCGAAGTGATGCGCGCCCCAGTCCGTCACGCCCCCGCCGCCGTATTCCCGGTAATTGCGCCACGCTGGAAAATGGTCATGCACGCCGCGCGGACTGAGCACGGAATTGTACGCCCGCATGGGCGCGGGGCCGAGCCACAGATTCCAGTCCAACCCGGGTTCCTCGGTTTCCGCGGGCAAGTCACACCATTGGGGCGGCCCGCCGACGCCGACCTGGACGGCCGTGATTTTCCCGATCCGTCCATTCCGCACCAACTCGCACGCGGTCCGGAATTCTTTCGACGACCGCTGCATGCTGCCGGTCTGGAAAATGCGCTTGTGCTTTCGGACGGCTTTCACCATCGCTCGCGCCTCGTGGATCGATTGGCAAAGGGGTTTCTCGCAATAAATGTCCTTGCCCGCTTTGGCGGCCGCAATCGTAATCAGGGCGTGCCAATGGTCTGGCGTCGCGATCACCACGGCGTCAATGTCGCGCCGCGCCAGCAATTCCCGGAAATCGACGTAAGCCGCGCAACCTTTGTAAGCGCTCTGGTTTCCTTGCCTGGCGTAGAACTCCTCAACCGTCTTTTTCGCTTGCTCGCGGCGGGTGGTATCGACCTCGCAAACGGCCAGGACCTGCGTTTCCTTGCGCCGGATGAAATCACTCAACAAGCCGCGGTTCTGTTTGCCCAGACCGATGAACCCCAGCCTGAGGCGGTCGTTGGGGCTTTTCTCAGCAGCCCACACGCGCGCCGGGAGGAGCAAGGGCGCGGTCAACGTGAAGGCGGCGGTGGTTTGAATAAAGTGTCGGCGGGTGAGGGTTTGTTTTGGCATAAGTTGTTTCGGGTTCTGTTCAGTAGTTCACGGGCCAAGTTCATCAGGCTTTCGCCTGATTCGTTTAGGGTGTTTCAGGGCATTGGACGATTGGGACGAAGGCAGTCTTCACCTTGTTTAGCGAGGCTGGCGGTCGGCAAAAAGAACGCTCGTCCCATTTTCCTCTCTCCGCGAGGAACGAGCGCGGAGAGAGGGGGAATCCTCTACCGAACACGCTTCCCATGAGACCCCACCAATTCAGAGCGGCCGTGAATCAAGACAGGTGGAGATTATCTCCGCGCGAGTTGGGCGGCGGCCGCTTCGTCCAGATAGACGGCAACGTTCGGATGATTCTGC
Organism: Verrucomicrobiota bacterium; assembly: GCA_016871535.1. Taxonomy (NCBI): domain Bacteria; kingdom Pseudomonadati; phylum Verrucomicrobiota; species Verrucomicrobiota bacterium. The sequence continues at coordinate 1,046 of VHCZ01000201.1, read as the reverse complement.
AGCCAAGACGCGGGACAAGCCGTACATCTCGGCCCATCGATCATCTTCGCCACGGCGCCAGCTTTGTTCGAGCCATAGGCGAGGATGAATACGCTTTTGGCCGACAGGATCGTTTTCAGGCCGATCGTGGCGCCACGCGAAGGCGAGTAATCTCCATTGAACCAGGCGCGATTGGCTGCCGTGGAACCCGGTTCCAATTCCACGATCCGCCCCGGAGAGTCGGGCGCGCTTCCCGGTTCGTTGAAACCAAGATGTCCGTTTTGTCCCAACCCCAGCACGATCACATCGAGGCCTCCGAGCGCGGCGATCCGGCGTTCGTGAGCTTCGATGCTCGTCTTCGCGTCGGCCTCAAGCGATTTGACCGTGTAAAACTGCGTCGAGGGAATCCGCCAGGCCTCCACCACGGTCCGGCGGAGCAAATTCGCACACGTCCTCAAATCTTCCGGTGGCACGCCCACGTACTCATCCAGCGCGAAGACGTGGAGGTGGCCCAGGGCCGGCGACCGTTGCGCGATCAGTTCATAAAGCTTCAGCGGCGTATTGCCGCCGGCTGCGACGAGGGTGCGTGGGGTCGGCTCGGAAAGCCTCTTTGCGAGAGCATCGGCGGCGGCGGTGTTCGCGGGATTTGGCCCGCTGTGAATTTCGACTTTCATGGGCAAAATACGGGGCAGCTAGAGATCGAGAATCCCATCCGCCGACGCACGCGGATGAGCGAAGGAAGCCACGACGAATTCGGGAAGGAACGCGGACAGCGTGTCCGCACAAAGGTCAAGCCAGGCGCGTTGGAAAGCACGCGGGCAAGCTGCCCGCGCTCGTGCGCCTGAGATGGCGATTGGTCGAAGCGGTGAAAGTCCGCTTCTGTGCGGTGAAGAATCGTGCGGTATTGAACCATAACTGCGTCGTGGAAACACGGGGTGGAGAGCAATGGAACGAGAACGGCCAGTCCGTAACGCCGTTCGTCTGTCGAGGCGAACAAAGTGAACTCGATTCGGTCGGCGCGGATGGGCGAGCCTGCGAGCGCTGTGCGAAGCCTGTCGCGGAGGGTA
>VHCZ01000200.1 GCA_016871535.1 Verrucomicrobiota bacterium | reverse complement strand
CGCCGAAAACGGTCTGGGGCTGCGTTGCTCCTCGGTCGCAGAGCACTGGGGCTATGCTCCCTCGTCGCGCCTTGCCCCAGGCCGTTTTGGGCGCAACATAACTCCAGCCATTTGTGAGACACATCACTAGATCTGGAAATCAGGTTTTTTGGCCATGAATGTGTGGATGCCGCACTCCACTTTGTCAAATCCGGTCCACCGCCCGGCTCGCTCATTTTCGCCATTCGCCGTCTTGCGGGTGCAAGGCCAGCAACCGATAGAGCGATAGCCTTGATCGTGCAAGGGATTGTACGGAATGCCGTGCTTCCGAATGTATTCCCACACGGCATCGCGAGTCCAGTTAGCCATCGGGTTCAGTTTGAAGATATCTCGGCCTTCGCTCTTGTCGAACACGTAAGCTTCCAGGATCCCCAGGTTCGCGCGGCTCTCCGACTGCTGGCGGCGCAATCCGGTAATCCAGCAATCCAGTCCACTCAGCTTGCCCTGGAGAGGCAATACTTTCCGCAGCGTGCAGCAAAGGTCCGGATCACGTTCCCAAAGCGCCGATCCATGAGCTTGGGTCTGTTGTTCGGCCGTCAAATCGGGAACGCAGGACTCGATCGGATAGCCAAAGAAATCTTCCAAACGTCTCTTCAATTCCAGCGTCTCCGGAAAGAGCAAGCCGGTGTCCAGAGTGAAGACCGGGAACTTCAGGCTGTGTTCCTTCGCCAAGTGCATCATGACCAGCCCCGCGCCTTGGAAGCTCGTTCCGATGGCCGCACGTGTGCCGAATTTCTCCCAAGCCCAGGCGAGCACATCTTCCGTGTGCGCGGTCTGGAACAAGCGATCGAGAACGGTAATCTCGTTGCAAGTCATTCCAAGACCTCGCTCAATTCTCTATTTGCGCAGCCAAGCATGCCAATCATAAGTTAATTAACAAAGATACTTATCATTCTATGGTATGTCTTTTCTGTCAACTCTCAAAACCAGCATGAGTTTCCTTGAGATCCATCAAAACGCGGGCTTTAATTGAACTTCCCTCGCGGCCAAAACCGCTGGATATTGGACCGAAAGACCCAGGAAGTCTGATGGGCAGATATGGGCCAGAAAACGATTTACTATTTCGACAATAACGCGACGACGCGGGTTCCTCCCGAAGTTCTCGAAGCCATGCTCCCTTATTTGACCGATGAGTGGGGCAACCCATCGAGCGCCTATGGCTTTGGCAACCGCCTGGCGAAGCATATCGAACATGCGCGGCAAAAAGTCGCCGCGTTGATCAACGCCGAGCCCCGCGAGATCGTCTTCACCAGTTGCGGAACGGAGAGCAACAACACCGCCATTCAGAGCTGCCTTCTGACTCACCCCGGCAAGCGCCATGTGATCACGACCGCCGTCGAACATTCGGCAAATATCAAATTCGGCCAGTTCCTCCAAAAGCAGGGCTACGAGGTCACTTTCCTCCCGGTCGAACCGGATGGGTCGCTCGACTTGCACCTGCTCGAAACGTCGATCCGGCCCGATACCGCCGTCGTCTCTGTCATGTGGGCCAACAATGAAACGGGCGTCCTTTTCCCCATCGAAGAAATCGCGGCGATCTGCCTAAGCAAAGGCGTGCTCTTTCATACGGATGCCGTTCAAGTCCCCGGCAAGTTGAAGATCGACGTCAAGTCGCTCGGAGTCGATCTGCTGTCTTTGTCCGGGCACAAGCTGCATGCGCCGAAAGGCATCGGGCTTCTTTACGTGAAACGGCGAACCAAGTTTCAGCCTTACGTCATTGGCGGGCATCAAGAGCGCGGGAAGCGCGGAGGCACCGAGAACGTGGCCAGCATCGTGGGTTTCGGCCGCGCCGCGGACCTGGTCATGGCGCGGATTGACGAGGAGAATTCGCGCGTGCGCCGAATGCGGGACCGGCTCGAAAACTCGATCCTTGCCGGCATCCCCCACACCATTCGAACCGGCGCCAGGGATCCCCGGCTTCCCAACACGTCGAACATCGCGTTCGATGGCGTCGAGGCGGAAGCGATCCTGGTGTTGCTGGATCACGTTGGGGTCTGCGCTTCCAGCGGCTCGGCCTGCACGACGGGCGCGCTCGATCCTTCGCACGTGCTGACGGCGATGGGGTTGAGTCCGTCACGAGCGCGCGGCTGCGTTCGGTTCAGCCTGGGATTTTACAATTCCGACGCGGATGTCGATTATTTGCTGGAGCATCTGCCTCCGATCATTCAAAGGCTCCGCGCCATGGCGCCGACAGCCACGGCTGACCGGCCACGACACAAGCATCCTTCGACGCCCAAGCACGACGAGGCTGCGCGAGTGGCAGCCGATTAACTTCGCTTTATGAACATTCACGCTCTCACTCGCCGTCAATTCCTGAAATCCACTGCCGTCGCCGCCGGTGCGCTGACTTTCCCGCTTATCTCCAGCCGAAATGTGCTTGGCGCGAACGGACGTTTGAACATTGCCGGAATCGGGGTCGGCGGCAAAGGCGCCGGCGACGTCGCCGTGGTCGATCACGAGAACATCGTGGCGCTTTGCGATGTCGATGAAGTCAACGCGGCCGGCTCGTTCAAGAAGTATCCGCACGCCAAACGCTACAAAGATTTTCGCCTCATGCTCGACAAGGAGGGCCAAGGGATCGACGCCGTCACGGTTTCGACGCCGGACCACATGCACGCGCCTGCCGCGCTGACAGCGATGAAGATGGGCAAACACGTGTATTGCCAGAAACCGCTCACGCACACCGTCCATGAAGCCCGGCAAATGACCGAGGTCGCACGCCAGCACAAAGTCGCCACGCAAATGGGCAATCAGGGCCACTCAAATCCGGACACGCGACGCCTCGTGGAGTTGATTCAAGGCGGCGTGCTCGGCAAAGTGCGCGAGGTCCATGTCTGGACCGATCGGCCAGGGAATTGGTGGCCGCAAGGCATCGACCGCCCCAATCCGAAGGAGGCCCCCAAAGTTCCCGAGACATTGGATTGGGACTTGTGGTTGGGGGTTGCGCCGTCGCGACCGTACAACCCAGCTTACGTTCCCTTCAAATGGCGCGGCTTTTGGGATTTTGGCACGGGTGCGCTCGGCGACATGGCTTGCCACAACATGGACCTGGCGTTCTTCGCGTTGCAGTTGCGCGATCCCATCAGCGTGGAAGGGCAATCCTCTGACGTGAACAGCGAAACCGCGCCGGTTTGGTCAATCATCACTTACGAATTCGCGGCACGTGGACCGCAGACCCGGGTGAAGCTGATCTGGTACGACGGAGGCAAGAAACCGGAGCCCGAACTGGCGAAGACCAAAGAACTCCCCGGCAACGGCGTGATCATGATCGGGGAGAAGGACACGCTGTTCGTTCCGAGTTATTGGGGGCCGGGCGCGTTTTTGTCGGGGGCAAAAGCCGCGGATTTCAAGAACATCCCCGAGAGATTCCCGCGCCAGACGGACTGGGAGAGAAGCCACCACCAGGAGTGGCTCAATGCCTGTAAGGGCGGCCCCAAGGCCCTTTCCAATTTCGATTACTCTGGGCCGATGACGGAAGCCGTGCTGCTTGGCAATGTTGCCTTGCGCGCCGGTGTGAAGATCGAATGGGACGCGAAGAAATTCAAAGTCACAAACGTGCCGGAGGCGAATCATTATCTCCGCATGGAATATAGGAAAGGATGGGAGGTATGAGCAGAACCACCGCGCAAGTTACTCGACCATGCCAAAGCTCAGCGCGGTCAGTGATCCCGGGCCCTCCGCCATCTTCAATCTCATCGACGAGCACGAGAACAGCATCAATGACTCGCACTTTTTCGCCTTCGACGATCTGCGCAAATACAACAAGAACTCCTGGCTGGACGCGCCCTCGGGCCGGCATGGCAAATCCGCCGGGGCGAGCTTTGTGGACGGGCACGCGGAAATCCGCCGCTGGCGAAGTCCGGGTGTGGACCGGGTGATGCGCAACGGCAGCGTCGTGGTCCCGAACAATATCTCCTGGCTTCCCCGCACCGAGGCCGCCGACCACGAATGGTTTCGCACTTACGTCGCGCCGTACAAGTAACACACCGTTCCTCGCGGACCGCGCCGTTGACGGCGGTTAGCCACGGTAGGACGAAGCTCCAGCCGAGCCGTTCGTCGATGCTCGCCCCAGCACAACTAACCCGACTTTCGTTCGCTTTTGTTAATATCTGAATCGCGATGACAAGGCGTCACCGAAACGCGCCGAATCGGAGACCGGCGCTCCAGGCGCCCGGTTCATGGGCTGACGGATGAAGTTTCCTTCCCCGAACAGCGTCCAACAACCGTCACCTCGGATTCGCTCGTGAACGATTGCGAAGGACGGTAGGCAGCGACCAGCCAAATTGGAAATTGAGAATAGGAATTCAAAATGAATCACAGCGGTGAATACCTGAAGCTCAGAGCGTGCTTTGAAAATCGTAGCAGCCGACGTAAGGAGGCCCATGTTTCCGATTTCCCGAAGAATTTTGAGCCTCCTTACGTCGGCTGCTACGAGCAGTGGTGGTTTTCAAAACACGCTGTCAAACCGCATCTCCCTCTGCCAGCCGTCTGTGCCGCGGTATTTGTCGCCACCGCAGCCTGGGTCTTCGGCGCGGAGCAACCTCAGTGGGGCCAGGCCTGGTCGCGCAACATGGTCTCCAGTGAGAAGGGCCTGCCGGAAGCGTTCTCACCGGAGACGGGCCAGAACATCAAATGGACCGCGCGCCTTGGCACTGAATCCCACTCCACGCCGGTGATGGCCCGGGGCCGCGTCCTGATCGGCACGAACAACGGCGAACCGCGCGACCCGAAGCACCAGGGCGACCGGGGCGTGTTGATGTGCTTCGACGAAAAGGATGGCCGACTGCTCTGGCAACTCGTCGTGCCCAAGCGCGAGGAGGACCCTTACCACGACTGGCCCAACAGCGGCATTTCGTCGCCCGCCACCATCGAAGGCGACCGCGTCTATATCGTCAGCAATCGCGGCGATGTGCTTTGTCTGGACCTCAATGGGCTGGCTAACGGCAACGACGGCCCGTTCCAAGACGAAGGCGCGTATATGACGCCCAAGTCTCCAACCGGCTCTCAAAACAGCGCCATCACCGGATCCAAATCCGAAACCGGTGGAAGTTCCGCAATCCGCAATCCGCAATCCGAAGTTGGTCAGAGCCTCCCCACGTCGGCGGCTACCAGGATGACGCCCGGCCCGCTGGACGCCGACATTCTCTGGATGTTCAACCTGACGACCGGCGCGGGCATCTGGTCGCACGACGCCGCGCACAGTTCGATTCTCATTCAGGGCGATCATCTTTACCTGAACTCCGGCACAGGCGTGGATAACACCCACAAGCGCATTCGCACCCCGGACGCGCCGGGCCTGGTCGTGTTCGATAAGCGCACCGGCCGGCTTTTGGCGCGCGAGAACGAGCGAAACGCGTCGCGCATTTTCCATTGCACGTGGTCCGCGCCCTCGCTTGGCGAAGTGAATGGCCGCCCTTTGATCTTCTTCGCCGGCGGCGACGGCATCGTGTACGCCTTCGAGCCAATTACGGATCACGTTCTACGCATTACGAAGGACCCAGATCCCCGCAGCGTGGACACCGCCAACCGGAACGAGGGGGTTCAGAACCTGAAAACAGCGTGGCGCTTCGACTTCGATCCAGCCGCGCCAAAGGAAAACGTCCACCGCTACAACAGCAATCGGCAAGAAGGTCCGAGCAACATTTACGGCATGCCCGTGTTCTATCAGGGCCGCATCTACGTCGCGGGTGGCGGTGATCTTTTCTGGGGCAAAAATGGCGCATGGCTCAAGTGCATCGACGCCACGAAAACCGGCGACATCACGCGCACGGGAGAAATCTGGTCGTATCCGCTCGTCAAACACACGGTGTCCACGCCGGCCGTGCACGACGGCCTTGTTTTCATTGCGGACGTGGGCCGCACCGTGCACTGCATCGATGCCGGCACGGGCAAGCCGTATTGGACGCACGAATTGAAGGGTGACGTCTGGGCTTCCCCGCTCGTGGCGGATGGCAAAGTGTATCTGGGCACGCGCCGGGGCGATTTCTGGGTGTTCGCGGCGAGTCGGGAAAAGAAAATTCTGAGCCGAGTCGAGTTGGGCAGCCCCATCAGCGCCACTGCGACAGCCGCGCACGGCGTGCTCTACGTCGCAACGATGAAACACCTCTACGCCGTGGCGAATGTAGGGCAGGCTTCCAGCCTGCCAGTTCGCGAGACGTCCCCGCCTCGTGACTGACACCGCCACCCGCAGTCTTCTCCCTCTCCCGGGACGAAGGAATGGGAGTGGTTGGGGAGGAGCAGCCAGTTTCTATTTATGGGACCGAGACCTCCACTTCATGGAGGAGAGGGAGTTTCGCCGTTGGAGATTCGAGGGCAGTGTACCGGATGCAGCTTCGGACATGAGGCTAAACGATTGCAGGAGCGGGCGGCTTGGCTTAATCTGCCTCACACAAATCGCGTGCGTAGAGAGTTGGTTCAGTTGATTTTGTTTTTGGCGCTGGCCGGCAGCTCGATGCTTTGGACCGGCTGCGAGCGGGGCGATTCGTCCTCCTCGCGGCAGAAGACGGCGGAGTCCGCGGCGCCGCCCCGGCGCGTCAAAACCGTGCGCGTGGCGGCCTCTCCACTCGAACAAATCGTAAACGCAGTCGGCTCTTTGGCTGCTCTGGATCGTGCCACACTCAGCACCAAAGTCTCGGGCCGACTTCAGACCGTAGCCGTGGATTTGGGGAGCGTCGTGCATCAAGGTGAGTTGATCGCGCAAATCGAGCCGCGCGACTCTCAGTTGGAACTCCAGCAAGCAGAAGCGCTGTTGAGCCAGGCTCGCGTGCGCCTGGGCCTGACTCCCGAGGGCACGGACCACGTGACTGACATTGAAAAGACCAGCACCGTCCGGCAAATGCGCGCCTTGCTGGATGAGGCCAAAGCCAATCGCGACCGCGTGCTCAAGTTGTCCGAGCAAGGCATTCTTTCCGCATCGGAATTGGAAACCACAGACGCGGCGCACAAGGTAGCGCAGAGCCGTTACGAGGATGCCTTGCTCGAAGTGCGGAATCGCCAGGCTCTGCTGGCGCAACGCAAAGCCGAGCTGGAGATCGCGCGCCAGCAGTTGATCGATACCGAGACCCGCGCGCCGTTCGATGGCGTCATTCAAGAGCGCCGGGCCAATGCCGGAGAGTTTCTGAGTTCCGGAACGCCGCTGGTGACTCTCGTCCGGATGAATCCACTCCGTTTGCGGCTGGAGGTCCCGGAGCGCGAAGCCGGCAATATTCGGGTCGCCCAAAAAGTGCGGCTAAAGGTCGAAGGCAACACGAACGTCTATACGGGCGAAATCAAACGGCTCAGTCCGGCCATCGAAGAATTGACGCGCATGCTCTGGGTCGAAGCCGACGTGGTGAATCCCGGCGAGCTGCGTCCGGGATCTTTCGCCAAAGCGGAAATCGTCACGGACAACACCTCGCGCGGGATTCTGGTTCCCGTGAATGCTCTGTCCTCGTTTGCCGGTGTCGAGAAAGTGTTTGTCGTCCGGGATGGCAAAGCGCTCGAGAAACGGGTCACGACCGGCCGGCGGGTTGGCGATTCCATCGAGGTTGTCTCCGGCCTGGAAATGGGCGACGTCGTGATCATCGATCCGGGCGATGTTCTGTCCGGGCAACCAGTCAACGCGGCCGATTCCTAACCGGCAAAGCCTTGTGAATCTTTGAACGCACTTTCCCTAGCTAACCTCTCCTATGGACTGAGAATTCTCAGTCCTTCGCTGTTTTCAGTGGCTGGCGCCGCAGGCGATCTTGCAAGCAACCGGCCAGTGTCCGCTCCCTTTCCCCTCACCCTGGCCCTCTCCCCTGGGAGAGGGAATCACGGTTCGCACGGTGGACCAACCGCAAGGCATCATTCGCGCCTAGCGCTGGAAGCTGTTCTCCCTCTCCCCAAGAGAGAGGGCTGGGGTGAGGGGAAAGGTGACGATCAAACCACCGGCGCGTTGCCACTGAAAACGAGCTTCAGAAGCATGGACAAGGCCCCGCGGGAGCGTCGCCCCACCATCGGCTTGATTGGCTATGCGCAAGTTAGCTGAAGTCTGCATCCGGCGCCCGGTCTTCGCCAGCATGCTCATTCTGGCGCTTGTGGTCGTCGGAGCGGCGGGGTATCTGCACTTGCAGGTCGATCGCTATCCCTCGGTCGATCTGCCGACGATTCGAATTTCCACGCGGCTGCCGGGGGCGTCGCCTGCGGAGGTGGAGGCGCTCGTCTCGCATCGCATCGAAGAGGTCGTCAATACGGTCGAAGGGATCAAGGAATTGCGTTCCATCTCAGGCGTCGGGAGTTCCTTTATCATTGCCACGTTTGATTTGAATCGCGACGTGGATTCCGCAGCCCAGGACGTGCGCGACCGCGTGGCGGCCGTTTTGCGCGATTTGCCCCGCGACGCCGATCCGCCGCTGATTTCCAAATTTGACACCGACCAATCCCCGATCATGACCATCGCCCTGTCGGGCCAACGCTCCCGGCGCGAGCTGACCGAGATGGCGGACAAAATCGTCAAGGTCCAGCTCGAACGCTGCCTCGGCGTCGGCGAAGTCGAAATCCTGGGCGGATTGGAACGCGCGATCAATATCTGGATCGATGCGGACCGGCTCGCGGCGTATCAAATCCCTATCACTGCCGTGCGCGAAGCCATCGTCCGGCAAAACGCGAACGTCCCCGGGGGAAACGTCACCGGGCCATTGCGCGAACATGCGCTTCGCACGCTGGGCCGCATCACCGATCCCAAAGCGTTCAACGATCTCGTGGTCGCAACGGTCAATGGCTCTCCGATTCGTATCCGCGATCTGGGTTGGTCCGAGGACGGCACGAAAGAGCAGCGTTCGCTCGGCCGGCTGGATGGAGTGCCCACGGTCATGATGGAGCTGCGCCGCCAGTCCGGAGCCAATACGACGGCGGTCATCGAGGCCGTGAAGGAGAAACTGGCTGAGCTGGCCAAGGTTCTCCCGCCGGACGCGCGGTTGGAAGTGACCCGGGATCAATCCCACTACATTTACGAAGCTTTGCACGAAATCAACCGGCACCTCGTGCTGGGGAGCATCCTGGCCAGCTCCGTCGTGCTGCTGTTCATGCGCAATTGGCGGGCAACCTTTATCGCGGCCCTGGCAATCCCGACTTCCGTGATTTCAACCTTCGGCATGATGTGGGCGCTCAACTTCAGCTTGAACAGCGTCACCATGCTCGCGCTGGTGCTCATGGTCGGCATCGTCATCGACGACGCCATCGTCGTGCTCGAGAACATTTTTCGATTCGTCGAGGAAAAGAAGATGAGCGCGTTCGAGGCGGCGCGCGCGGCCACGGCGGAGATCAGCCTGGCGGTCATGGCCACGACGTTCAGCCTGGTGGTGATTTTCGTGCCGGTCTCGTTCATGTCGAGCATTGCCGGGCGGTTTCTGTTTCAATTCGGGTTGACCGCGGCGGTGGCGGTGCTGGTGAGCTTGCTGGTTTCGTTCACGCTGACGCCGATGATGAGCGCGCGCCTTTTCAGCTTGAGCCAGCTTGCGTCTTCGGGAAGCCATGCCGTGGCGCGGTCGCGGCGCGGTTTCTACGCATGGATTGACCGGGGTTACTCGTCGATTCTAGGGTTCGCCATGCGCCATCGGCTCTGGGTCGCGAGTGTCGCCGTGCTCGTCATGCTCACGTCCATCCCGCTCTACAAAGTCGTGCGGCAGGAATATACGCCGGGAAACACGGACGAAGGCGAATTCGAGATCAGTGTGACCACGCGGGAAGGCACCAGCCTGGCCGCGATGGACGTGACGCTCCAGGTTTTGGAAAAGGAATTGCGCAACCTTCCGGCTGTGCGCACGGTGCTGGCTTCGGTGGGCGGCAGTGGCTCTCTTGGCAGCGTCAACCACGGGCGAATCTACGTCAGCCTCGCGCCGCACAAGGAACGGGTGTTCCGTTGGGGCCGGTTGCTGAGCCTGAATCCGCTCCGGGCTTTCCAGGGCAATTACAGCCAGCGCGATGTGATCCAGGAAGTGCGGCGTCGCATGAAGAAGTATTCGGATCTGCGCGTTTCCATCCGGAGCAGCCAGTCGTCCATCAACCTGGGGGGACCGAATTACGAAGTCGATTTCTCGTTGCTCGGGCCCGATCTGGGATCCCTGTCCGCTTACGCGGAAACACTGCGAAAGAAAGCGCCGGAATTAGGGGTCGTGGACGCAGACACCACCTTGAAACTCGACAAACCCGAACTGCGCGTGGAGATCGACCGCGTCCGCGCCGCCGCGTTGGGTGTGGATACCGATGACATCGCCACGGCGCTGCGCATCATGGTGGGCGGCGATCAGCGGGTGTCGCGCTTCCGCGATCCGACCTTGAACGAAGACTACGACGTGCAACTGCGTTTGGCCGAGGGCGGACGCAACGATCCCTCCACTATCTCGCGCATCTATGTGCCGCGCCAGAACGGCAGCCTGGTGCGGCTGGACAATCTGGTGCAGATCGTCCCGGGGCAGACCGCCTCGCGCATCGACCGCGTGGACCGCCAGCGACAGGTCAGCCTGCGCGGCTCGGTCGCTCCCGGCTTCGCGATGGGCGACCGGATCGAAGCGCTTCGCGAGGCTGTGAAAGAAATGAATTTGCCGATGGGTTACACGACGCGCGTTTCGGGCCGGGCGCGCGAACTGGAAGCCACTTTCCGGGAATTTCTCTGGGCGTTTCTGCTTTCGGTCATTCTTATGTATCTCATCCTTGCCTCGCAATTCGAGAGCGTGGTCCATCCGTTCACCATTCTGCTTTCTCTACCCATCTCCGTGCCGTTCGCCATGCTTTCGATCTGGCTGACAGATAACACGATCAATTTGTATTCGGCCCTGGGAATCCTGGTGCTCTTCGGCGTGGTGAAGAAGAATGCCATTCTTCAGATCGATCACATGAACACGCTGCGCGCAACGGGCATGGAACGGATGGCCGCGATCATGCAGGCGAACCGGGATCGGTTGCGGCCGATCCTGATGACGACGCTGGCGCTGGTGGCGGGCATGTTGCCCCTGGCGCTCGGCGCCGGCCCGGGCGCCGAAGAACGTCGAGCGGTCGCGGTCGTCGTCATCGGCGGCCAATCGCTCTGTTTGCTCCTGACGCTGGTCGTGACTCCCGTCGCGTATTCCCTGCTGGATGATCTCGCCCAAAAGCTCCACTGGCGGCGATTATCCACGAGATGGTCGCCGGTGGCGGCGGTGCCGGTCGCGAAACCGGATCTCTAAGGGTCTGTGCATCTGGCTTGGACACAAAGCTCCCAGTATGTTGCGGCTGAGGCCTCGCGTCTGTTTGCATCGATCGAAAACAATGCTGTCACCCCCAAGGTCAGGTTTGGCAGTTACTCACTG
>VHCZ01000199.1 GCA_016871535.1 Verrucomicrobiota bacterium | reverse complement strand
GAATTTTGCCTGGGGCTGCGTTGCTCCTCGGTCACAGCCCCACTGGCGGGGGATGCTCGCTCGTCGCGCCTTGCCCCAGGCCAAATTGGGCGCAACGAACGTGAGCGTATTTACGAAACGGACCACTTAGTTACCGTCCGCCTTCCGCCGGGTTCAGCCAGGGTGTCGTAGCCCAGTACCATTCGCGGGTCTTTTTCGCATCCACGTGGCCGTCGGTGTAAAGGTTATTGCTCCGTCCATTGTGGCGCGGGTCTGGGCCGCCCCAGTTCGGGTCATCTTGCGAAGCGACGCAGCCGACACATGGAGCGTCATTGGCCACGTCGTGCACGATCCAGCACCCCGGTTTGCGCAAAGAAGCCGGCGTGATGCACCGGTCGGGGTCTTTTGTGTTGGCCGGCGCCGTCCCGCCATCGACGATGTGGATGGTGCCCGACGGATTGACCACGTTGGCATCGGTCAGACCTTTAATGCTCCAAAAGCCCCAGGAACCCCCGAGTCGATAATTCGCCGCGTAATTGCCGAACAAGCCGTCCATCGAGTAAATCAACTCTCCTTCCGTGCTGATCTTGAAGGGGCCGACATTGACGCGGGTCTTCTTGGGCCGCACCGGGCAGAGCAACAGCTTTTTCGTCTGTTGGTAAGGGAACGTGTAACTAAACCAATTTGTCTGATCGACGCCGTTGGCGGTGCCGGTGAAGGTCCAGGGATAACGCTGGCCGAAATCATCTTGATACAAGCGCGTGGCCAGCGCGAGTTGCTTGAGATTGCTGACGCAGGAGATCGCCTGGGCCTTGGCCTTGGCCTTTCCCAAGGCGGGCAACAGCATGCCAGCCAGAATGGCGATAATCGCGATCACGACCAGGAGTTCAATCAGCGTGAAGCCCGGCACGCGTTTGGCCGGAAAATGGCGCGAGGGAGGAGCGGATGGCAAGGCGTTCATGGTTCACCGCTGATAGCACTGTGCGACCGCATTGTCCAGATCACTATCGGAGGCCTGCAACGCCCGCGAACGAAACAAGAAATTGAAGAGGTTCCCTTCGTGTGGCTGCAGCGGATTGATCCGCGTAGTGGGAATAGGCCCCAGATTGAGCCGGTCGATTTGCGGCGAATCTATGAGCCGCCGTTGCCAGTCTTCATCTTCGGTGATGGTCGTACAGACGAGCGTATGGCCGATTTGGTCGAGCATCTGCTCTTGCGGACACGCCACCACCGCCACGAACGGAAACATGAATTCTGTGTTGGCCAAGGCGCGATCCGGCGAGGCGCAACGGATCACCCACGGCCGCAAGTAACCGCAGCGCTCCGTTTCCACAAGGCGCGGCCCGAAGTTCGCAGTCACGTCTTCGACGCCGTCTTCCTTCAGTTTCTCAAGAATCCAGGCGTGGATCGCACGGGCGCGGCCTGGCACAGGGAAGGCCGCGAGTGCGGCGGCGGGATCGTCCGGAGGTTTGACGTCGATCGGGACCAGGCGTTCGGCCAGTGCTTGCGCGATGGCCCGGGTGTGGCGCGAGGCCCAGACGCCCGAACAGTTGATGCAGCCGCGGCCGGCGTTGTTCAGAACGCTTTCCACGATGAGATCGAGATGTCGTTCCCACTCGTCCGCGACGTCGTCGCCCAGCAGAATCTTGCTGTAGCCGGGCCCGTGAACCTGGACGCGTGGGTTCCCCGCGTGACTCTGGACCGTTTGGGCGTTCCCGAAGATGAAGGCTCGCCGACAGTGATTGATAATCTCCAGGCCCAACTCAACGCCGCCCGGATAAATGCCGATGACTTCGCGGGGAATGCCCGCTTCCGCCAGCGCCGACGCGATGCGGTACGGCGTCCAGAATTCCTGCGATCCCGGCTTCAACACCAGGCCAAGCTGCATCGCGATGACGGGCAGCCACAACGTGTGAACGCCGGGCGAGTTCGACGGCAGCACCATGCCCAGCACCGGCGACTGCGCTTGATAGCTCACGACGGCGCCTAAGGCTTGTCCCAAAACTGCCGATTTCTCGATGATCGATTCAGGCGGGTTTTCCCGCGCTGGTTTCGGAGACGGATGTGGGCGCTACAGGAAGCCAGATTTCTATTCTATCGCCCAATTCGTGATGCCGCAGCCGGCCGTGAAGACACGGCTGGCTCATTCCTCAGTCAGAAGGTGGACGACGGCGAGATTAAGCCGCCAAGGCTTGGGGGTGGGTCTGCGGTCTGGCCTTGCGCTGAGGCAAACGGGCGATGACCCACAAGTTGTGAGTGAACACCGCCCAACTCACGGCCAGTTCCCGACTGGCGAATCCTTTGCTGCGCAGCGGTCGGCCCAGAAAATTATTCTTCACGATCCCGATGCGTCCTTCGCATTGAGAGCGCCGCCGCTGCAGCCGGCTGAATTTCCAGGACTTCTTCCTTTGCTTCAATGCTTTGGGCGAGCGGGGACAAATGGCATTGTAGGTCTTTTGCTCTTTGAGCCATTGCTGAGAGCGTGTCCGAAAATTCCGCGGGGTCTTGTTTTCGCGCCAAAGGCCGGATGGCGAGGCGCGACGAAGGAGAATATCCTCCCTGGATCTTCGACTGAGGAGCAACGAAGCCAGGCGGCCTTTGGCGCGAAAACCCTCCGGGCGGCGGGTCTTTTGTCCGTGGCCTGCGTTGGCTCGGTCCTTACAGCCCGCGTTGGGGATGCTCGGACCTCGCCGCCTTGGCCACAGCCAAAATCCCTCGCCGCAGGACCCCGCGCAATTTTCGGACACGCTCTGATTGTTCTGGCTATCGAAGCCGCGATCCGCTCCGACGGCTCCCACATGGACCTTCAGTTTCTCTTCTATGCGTTGGAGGCTGCGCGAGACTAACCGGGCGTCGTTCGGGGCCACGTCTTTGAAAAGCTCCCAATCGATAATCACGCCCTGGGAGCTTTCGCCCAGGAGCAGGGTGTTGCCAAACTCGACCTCCGCGCCCGCTTTGTGCCGCACGATCACTTGCACGTCCGGTTCATATAAACTCAGGATCTTCTCTTTGGAGGGCACCAGTTGACCGTGCAGAATGCGCTCCCGGGCTTGCTGGCGCGCCGCGGGCAATTGCGCGAGCACATTGTCCAAGCGGCGTAGAACGTAATCGGTTTCGCCGCGGGTCCACTCGGTCTGTTCCCATTGCTGGTCTAAAAGCCCTCGATAGCCCCTAGCGTGAGGAGCCACGCAGCCGACCAGCTTGTCCCCCCCCCCAGCCTGCCGACGCTTTATCTGGATTTGGTCCGAAAACTGCAATCGCCGGACAGCTCGATTGACGATATTGCGAAGACGGTCGCGCAGGACATCGGCATGACGGCGCAGATTCTGAAAATCGTCAACTCGGCTTTCTTTGGCCTGCCGCGTCCCACGACGAACATCGCCGAGGCCGTCAGCTTCATCGGCGTTGAGACCGTCAAACACCTGGTGCTGGCTGCGGGCATCTTCCGGCAATTCGAGGCGCGCAAGCTTGGCGGGCTGTCGCTGGAAACCCTCTGGCAGCACAGTTCACGCGCGGCCGGCGCAGCCAAGGCCATCGCCAAGAGCGAACGCGTGGGCCGCCAGGTCATGGAGGATGCCATGGTCGCAGGCCTCCTCCACGACGTGGGCAAACTCGTGCTGGCGAGCAATTATCCGGACCAATACGAAGAGGTCGGCCGGCAAGCGCAGGCCAAACGCGTCGAATGGCTCGTCGAGGAACGCGAAGCGTTTGGTTTCGACCATGCGGACGTCGGCGGCTATCTGCTCGGTCTTTGGGGCCTGCCGCCGCCGGTCGTCGAAGCGGTAGCCTTCCACCATTTCCCCACCAAGAGCGAACGCACTTCATTCACGGCCCTGACCGCAGTGCATGCCGCGAATGTTTTGGTCCAAACTCAGCGGCCTACTCGTGGCGGGATCGTGCCGCCTCAAATCGACCTTCTTTACCTGGCGAAGATCGGCCGGGCAGAAGCCGTGGCTCATTGGCACGACGAAATCGCCGAGGCGCCGGCGATTTGATCCCAAATCCCAACCATGCCGGAACAGTAGCGCTGTGGGGCAGGCTTTCCAGCCTGCCGGTTAGGGGGACTTTCCAGTCCCCAGCGGCACATCTCGCGAAACGGAGCTGGAAAGCTCCGTGAACCCGCAGGCTCGAAAGCCTGCGCTACTTGCCTCGAAAGCAGATGCACTGAGATGCGCGCTGGGCTGATCCAGAATTCTCCGTTGCCTCCTCGAAGAGTTTCCGCAACATTCACGCCCTATGTCGAGTGAGCGGAAGCAGTACCCGTTTCGGCTGATCGAGCCGAAGTGGCAGAAGATTTGGAGCGCACAGGAATCTTTTCGGGCCTGGAATCCCGGTGAATCCATCCCTGCGAGCCATCCCTTCGCTCAACGTCACCCGGTCCACCGCGCCGAAGCGCCGCCCAAGTTCTACATCCTTGACATGTTCCCGTATCCTTCCGGCGCCGGGCTGCACGTCGGGCATCCCGAAGGCTACACCGCGACGGACATTCTCGCGCGCTACAAACGCGCCCGCGGGTTCAACGTGCTCCATCCGATGGGCTGGGATGCCTTCGGTTTGCCGGCCGAGCAATACGCGGTCAAGACCGGACAACATCCGCGCCAGACCACGGAACAAAACATCGCCACATTCAAGCGCCAGATCCAATCGCTCGGCTTCAGCTACGATTGGAGCCGGGAAATCGACACCACCGACCCCCATTACTTCAAGTGGACACAATGGATTTTTCTGCAGCTCTACAATTCCTGGTTCAATCCGGCGACGAACAAGGCCGAGCCAATCGAGTCGCTGCCTTACCCTCCCGAACTCAAGAATGAAGAGGCCCGGCGCCCGTATCGCGACTCCAGGCGCCTGGCTTATGTCGCGGAAATGCCCGTGTGGTGGTGCGACGAACTCGGCACGGTGCTGGCGAATGAAGAAGTGATCGATGGCAAGAGTGAAGTGGGCGGATTTCCCGTCGTTCGGAAGCCCATGCGCCAATGGATGCTCCGCATCACAGCTTACGCCGAACGCTTGCTTCAAGATTTGGAAACGATCGACTGGAGCCATTCGCTGAAGGAAATGCAGCGGAATTGGATCGGGCGGTCGGAAGGAGCGGAGGTGAAGTTCTTAGTGATCAGTGATCAGTGTTCAGTAACCATTCATCAGTCATCAGTGAAGACAACTGATTTACTGAATACCGATTACTCGATCACTGTGTTTACCACTCGGCCAGACACGCTTTTCGGGGCCACCTACATGGTGCTGGCGCCGGAAAATAAATTGGTCGAGCAAATCACGCCAAGCGAATGGCCTGCGAACACCCCCGACGCGTGGAAGGGCCACGACCATTCCGCACTCCGCACTCCGCACTCCTCACTCGCAGCGTACCGCGCCTTTGCCGCCGCCAAAAGCGACCTGGAGCGCACGGATCTCGCGAAGCAAAAGACCGGCGTCTTCACGGGCGCGTACGCCATCAACCCGGTCAATGGCGCGCGCATCCCCATCTGGATCGCGGATTACGTCCTGATCAGCTATGGCACCGGCGCGATCATGGCCGTGCCGGGGCATGACGCACGCGACCTGGAGTTCGCGCAGAAATATAACCTGCCCATCGTGCAAGTCGTCCAGCCGCCGGAAGGCAAAGATTGGCGCGGCTACGTGGACGACGGAATCTCGGTGAACTCCGCGAACGCCGAGGTTTCGCTCAACGGCTTGCCCACGTTCGAGGCGAAACGAAGGATCACTTCCTGGCTGGAGTCCAAAGGCCTGGGAAAGAAAACGATCAACTACAAACTCCGCGACTGGCTCTTCAGCCGGCAACGATACTGGGGTGAGCCGTTCCCGATCGTTTGGAAGAAAGACTCCAACGGCCAGCCCTATCACGAAGCGTTGCCGGCAAGCGCCCTGCCGCTTTTGCCGCCGGAATTGACCGATTACCGTCCGACGAGCACCGGCGAACCGCCCCTCGCGCGGGCGAAAGGCTGGGTGAATCTGCCGGATGGCTCCGTCCGGGAAACCAACACCATGCCGCAATGGGCGGGGAGTTGCTGGTATTATTTGCGTTACCTCGACCCGCGCAACGAGCGGTCCTTTTGCGCCCGCGAGGCGGAGGCGTATTGGATGGGAGCTTTCGCAGGTTCCAAGTTTCAAGTTTCAAGTTCCAAGTCTGAAGGCTTGGCCGCCGCCAACTTGGAACTCGAAACCTCAAACTCGAAACTGAACAGATCCACGACCCCAGGAGTGGATTTGTATGTTGGCGGCGCGGAACACGCCGTCTTGCACCTGCTCTACGCGCGCTTCTGGCACAAGGTGCTCTATGACCTGGGCCACGTTTCAACGCCGGAGCCATTCTTCAAGCTCGTTAACCAGGGAATTATTCTTGGGGAGGACAGCCAGAAGATGTCGAAGGCGCGCGGCAACGTTGTCAACCCGGACGATATGGTCGCCGAATTCGGCGCGGACGCGTTTCGGCTCTACGAGATGTTCATGGGACCGCTGGAGGACGTGAAGCCGTGGAGCACCAAAGGGGTCGAAGGTGTCTATCGATTTCTGGGGCGCGTATGGCGGCTGTTCGTGGACGAGAAGAGCGAAGACGAGTTTGAGCAGGCTCTGACGGTCCGGTCCGAAGCGGGGGCCGAGTTGCTCGACCAGATTCACCTGAGTCAAGCGATCCAAGGTGTCGAGCCGACGCCAGCCCAGTTCAAAACGCTGCACGCGTGCATCAAGAAAGTCACCGAAGACCTGGACCGGATGCGATTCAACACGGCGATCTCTGCGCTCATGGTTTTCGTCAATGAGGCAACGGCCTGGGAGACGAAACCGGGCGAGGTGTTAGGGACTTTCCTGATCTTGCTCCAGCCATTCGCGCCGCACCTGGCGGAGGAACTCTGGGCGAAGCTCGCGACCCAACCGCCAATCGCCAATCGCCAATCGCATATCCCCCTGGCCTACCAACCCTGGCCGGAGTTCGATCCGGCCTGGCTGGTCGAAGACACCCTCGAGTTGCCCGTGCAAGTGAACGGCAAACTGCGGGGCCGCATTTTGGTTGCCGCCAGCGCTTCGACGCAGCAAATTGAGCAGGCCGCGCTGGCGAACGACAAAGTCAAGCCGCACCTCGAAGGCAAAGCGGTCAAGAAGATCATCATGGTGCCAAAGAAGCTGGTTAACATCGTGACTGAGTGAACTAAGCAACTTACCCGCTGTTCCATGGCGCGCCTGACGAAACAGGAACAAACCGTGTTGATCCTTGTGATGCTCTTGCTATTGACCGGCTGGGCCGTCAGAGCGTGCCGGACGTCTCACCCTCCCGCCCTGCCGACCACGCCCGCGCAGCCTTGAAGATCCCGAATTCATGCAAGCGATCAATTTCGACGAAATCCTGGAAACAATTCTGGCCAAAGATCCGCGTTACCGGCGCGAAGCGTATTTGTTCCTGCGCGAGGGGCTGGATTACGCGCAGAAGCAAATCTGCAAGGCCAACAAGAACGAAATCCGCCACATCACCGGCCAGGAACTGCTCGGCGGCCTGCGGGACTACGGGCTTTCCCAGTTCGGCCCGATGACCGCCACCGTCCTCAACGAATGGGGCATTCGTCGGTGCGAGGATTTTGGCGAGATCGTCTTCAACATGGTGGAGCA
This sequence comes from Verrucomicrobiota bacterium, assembly GCA_016871535.1. Taxonomy (NCBI): domain Bacteria; kingdom Pseudomonadati; phylum Verrucomicrobiota; species Verrucomicrobiota bacterium. The sequence goes on along the minus strand of VHCZ01000199.1, from coordinate 3,861 downwards.
CGGATTGCTCAGCAAAACCGAGAAGGACAGCCGCGAGGACTTCAAAGGAGGGTATGATTTTGACGACGCCTTCCGCAAACCGTTTCGACCGTCGGGCAAGCAGACTCCCGCCCGATCCCCGGAAACGAAATCTCCTTGAAGTGCTGACATGCGATGAACTTCCCCACTCCTTTCAGTAGTTGCGGCGTCGTGGTGGAACATCGCGTTCCCCCTCACCCCAGCCCTCTCCCTCAGGGAGAGGGGGACGTGCATCCTGCGCTTGAAGCAGCTTGCGCACGCGATTTTTTCAAGCGCAACCGCAGGTGCTCCCTCTCCCCAAGGGAGAGGGCTGGGGTGGGGGGGAACGCGGTTTCCAGGCACCCAGTGTGCCGGCCATTGGAATGAGCAAGAAATCTGCAATGATCGCCAAACAACTTCCTTCGGCCGCGGCTTCCACGGAAACGGACATCCCGGTGTTCCCGGCGAACACTCGCCTCGCGACGCTGGAGAACGGACTCACGCTCATCATCCGCCAGGACCACAGCGCGCCGGTGGTTTGCGCCCAGGCGTGGTGCAAATCCGGCAGCATTCACGAAGGCAAATGGCTCGGCGCCGGTCTCTCCCACATGCTCGAACACATGCTCTTCAAGGGCACGACGACGCGAGGCGCGGGACGGATCGACCAGGAAATCCAGGAGGCCGGCGGAAACATGAACGCCTACACGTCGTTCGACCGCACAGTCTATTACATCAACGTCCCGAACACCGGCACGAGCGTCGCGATCGATATCCTGTGCGACATCGTGCAGAACGCGACGCTCCCGGAAGACGAGCTGGTGAAGGAGAAACAAGTCATCCTCCGGGAGATGGACATGTATCAGGACGATCCGGGCCGCCGCGCCAGCCGCCGTTTGTTTGAGACCGCGTACACCCGAAGCCCCTATCGCTTTACCATCATCGGTTATCCGGACATCTTCAATCAAGTGCAGCGCGAGGACTTGGTCGCGTACTACCGCGAGAAATATATCCCGGGGAATGTTTTTCTGGTCGTGGTGGGAGACTTTTGCGCGGAGGATGTGGAAGGGCAAATTCGAAAGGCCTTCGCGGACGTCAAAGCCAAAGCCTTTCCGCTCGTCGTCATCCCGGACGAACCCAAGCAAGCGGGCGAGCGCGAAATCATCGAAGAAGCGCCCATCGAGCTCGGCCACTTTCACCTCGCCTGGCATATCCCGGAGCTTCGGCATCCGGATATTCCAGCGCTGGACGTTTTGGCAACCCTGCTTGGCAGCGGCCACAGCTCGCGGCTTTATCAGGCAGTCCGGGAACGGAAAGGCCTGGTCCATTCCGTCGATGCCTTTACGTACAATCCCGGCAGTCCCGGTCTGTTTGGCATGAGCGCCATGGTCGATGCGCCGCGCTTCCAGGAAGCGCGCGAGGCAATGCTCCACGAGTTGGAGCGAATGAAAGACGAACCGGTCTCTCCGGCCGAATTCTCCAAGGCCATCAAGCAGTTTACGTCCGCGACTCTCGCGACGCGCAAGACGATGGGCGGGCAAGCGCAGGATTTGGGCGCCAATTGGCTGGCGGCCACAGACCTGAATTTCTCCGAGCGCTACCTGGCATCGGTCAAACGCTTGTCTCCGGAAGATCTGCAACGCGTAGCGCGCGAGCACCTCACCGCGGACAATCGAACCACTTACGCTCTGCTTCCGTCAGGCACCGCGCCCAAAAAGATCCATGCGTCGGCTCAAGCCTCGGAGCATCCGATCCAAAGATTCGAGCTCGCAAACGGCTTGCGCCTGTTGATCAAGGAGGATCATCGCTTGCCTTTCGTCCAGTTTCGCGCCGTGTTCCTTGGCGGAGTGCTGATCGAAACACCTCGGAACAACGGGCTCTCGTTGCTCGTGGCCAAGATGCTTCTCAAGGGCACCGGCTCCCGAACCGCCGAACAGATCGTGACCGAAATGGAATCATTGGGCGGAAGCATCGACATTTACAGCGGGAACAACAGTCTTGGCGTCAACGCCGAAGTCTTAAGCGGCGATTTCGACGAGGGCCTCGATCTTCTGTCCGACGTGATCCGGCATCCGACCTTCCCCGAAGCTCAGTTGGAGCGTGAGCGCGAAGTCCAGCTCGCCACGATTCGCGCACAAAAGGATCACTTGCTCCAAAGCGCCAGCCGCATCATGCGGCGCGCCCTGTTCGGCGAGAGAGGTTATGGGCTTGACCTGGTCGGAACTGAGGAATCGGTTTCCGCGGTTCAGTCCTCGGATTTGAGCAGTCTCCACCAAAAGCTCGTCATCCCCAACAATTGCGTGCTCGCGATCTATGGCGACGTGGAAACGGAACGCGTCCGCGCGGCGGTGGAACAATGGCTTGGCTCCTGGCCAAAGGGTGTCCAGGTTCCCGCCCGATCAAGCGAATCGACTGCGCTCGCGGAAATTCGGCGCGCTTCCGAATCCCGCGAAAAAAAGCAAGCGGTCCTGGTCATTGGTTTTCCCGGGGTCGACCTGCACAACCCGGACCGATACGCGTTGGAATTGATTCAAGAAGCGCTGAGCGATTTGGGTTCCCGTTTGTTCGTGCGGATTCGGGACAACCTGGGCCTGGCCTATTACGTCGGGGCGCAGAACTTCCTCGGTTTGCAGCCGGGCTACTTCGCCTTTTACGCCGGCACCGCGCCGGAGAAAGCGGCCTTGGTTGAATCGGAACTTCTCCAGGAAGCCGAAACCCTGCGGCGCGACGGCCTCACCGAAGCCGAGTTGAAGCGAGCGAAGGCCAAGATTGTCGGCCACAAGAAAATCGCGCGCCAGGATTTGGGTGCGCTCGCCATGATGACGGCGCTGGATGAGCTGTATGGCCTGGGCTTCGCGAATTATGACAGCGAAGACCGGCATTACGAAGCCGTCACGCTGGAACAAATCTCGGCCGTCGCGCGAAAATACCTTAATCCCCAAGCCTGCGTCGTCGCCACGATCAAGAATGGGTAGCGTGGGACGGCTCGCCCGGCCGTCCTGCGATTCGCCGAGCACAAATATGGCGCGGGGAAACCGCAACCCAATGGACCTTAAAACGGCAGTTGATTAGCCACAGAGAGCACAAAGACCGCAGAGGAAACATGGACGATACGCGCCAATGACCCACAGGGTGAATCGGTCTTTCACTATAAAAGCCTGTCACTCTGTGTGTTCTTTGTGCTCTCTTTGCCTGAACTGCTTTTCCAGGATTCATACCTTTACACCGAACTTTCGGCCGAGGTCGTGCTCACGGCGCCGAATGGGACGGAGACGCGAAGGCTGCCGCTTTTCTGGGATGGCGGTTCCACATGGAAGTTTCGCTTCTCGCCCGATCGAATCGGCACGTGGGGCTGGATCGTCGCAAGCTGGGACAAAGGATTGAATGGACGGACTGGCGCCTTCCGCGCCGTAAACTCCAAACGCAAAGGAAGCCTCCGGCCAATGCCTGACCTCAGCCAGCCTTCGCGATTCCCAGGGGAGCGGGAACGTCTGCAACCTCGCCCTGTTGGAGGCGAATTGAAATCACGTTCGCGTCTTACTTTTACTGGCAGTTTTACTGGCGGTCCGGTGAAGCCCCTGATCCTCGCCTAAGTTCTCGGTTTTCATAGAAAAAGCGCCACCCGCGGGGATTTCTTGTTGACAGGGAGATATAGACGTTCTATATCTTATTCCGTGGCTGCTTGCTTGCCCTTGCTGCACAAGACGCCGTTCATCCTGGACGAGCGTCCCCTGCTCGAAGCCACCAGCGCGCACGCCGGCCTGCTCAGCGTTTCGCGCGCCTTCCGCTCGTTGGGCCTGCCCGACTTGATTAAGGCCAATCTCACCCTGCGTCAGCGTCAGCGCGGGTTCGAGGAAGCCCAGTGCA
>VHCZ01000198.1 GCA_016871535.1 Verrucomicrobiota bacterium | reverse complement strand
CCAAAGGCCGCCTGGCTTCGTTGCTCCTCAGTCGAAGATCCAGGGAGGATATTCTCCTTCGTCGCGCCTCGCCATCCGGCCTTTGGCGCGAAAACAGGACCCCGCGGAATTTTCGGACACGCTCTCACGGGACGAGTACAGGTTGGGACGCCTCACGATTGGGCAGGTCGGGCTTCTTGTTTGAAGTCCAGCATTAAGTTGTAGCACGCGATACACAGCGGAAACAGATTCGACAAAACGCCGACGGAGTCGTTCTTGCCGAAGATAAAGTAGAGCAGGAGCAGCAAGCTGCCGAGGATGCTCAAGTACCAGAACAGCCTGGGCAAGACCGGCCGCTGCGACGCCCGCGACGCCGCGACTTGCACCGCCCAACGTCCCGCGAAGAGGAACACGCCGGTGTAGCCGATCAATTTCCACGGAGTGATCACGACACCGGCAAAATAGAGAATGGGTTCATTCATGTTCGATCTCTTCCTTCCTGGGCCATGCAATCTGTCGCGCCAGAAGCCAGCGAACGCCGATCAAATCCCGCAAACCGCGCCAGGCGCGCCGCGCCAGGGTGTATTTGGACGCGCCGAACTTTCGCGGCCGGTGGTTCACGGGAATTTCCCACACTCGCAAGCCGGCCCCTCGAAGCAGCGCCGGGATGAACCGGTGCAGCCCGTTAAAAGGAACCAGATGCCGCACGTCAGCGGTGCGCATAGCCTTGAGCGTGCAACCGGTGTCGCGGATGCCGTCGCGCAGCGCCGCCTGCCGGATGGTATTGGCGATCCGCGACGCCGCGCGCCGGAGCCAGGAATCCTGCCGCTGGTCGCGATACCCGCAAACGAGATCGGCCTGGTCGAGGCCGGCCACAAGCCGCGGGATGTCCGCGGGATCGTTCTGGCCGTCGCCATCCATCATTACACAAATCTCGTTCCGGGCGCGAATCAGCCCGGCGTAAAGCGCGGCGCTTTGGCCGAGATTGCGCGGAAACGAAATCAAGCGCACGCCCGCGCAGCTTCGGATCATTTCGGCGGTGCGATCGCGGCTGCCGTCGTTGACCGCGATGATTTCGGCCTCGGGCAGGGTCTGCTGCACTTCCCGCAACACGGCCTGAACATTTTCTTCCTCGTTGTAAAAGGGAATGACGATACTGATCTTCATTCGTTGGGTTTCGCCTTCAGTTCCCGGCAAAGGCTCAGATAAAACTTCTTGATCGGGCGGCCGCGGTGCATGGATTCGGTTGTTTGGATCCGTTCCACGATGGCGAAATCGGCTCGCAGTTGAGCGGGGATTTCCTCGGAATCCGAGACAAAAATCGCGGACGCCGCCGCGAACTGCTTGCGGTAGCCGGGCCAAAACGAGAATTGATTTTCGATCCGAACCGAGTGCGGGAGGAATGTCTCGGTTGGCCGTGGGAGGTAAAACGCAAGCAAACTGGCGTAGGCGTATTTGTTCGCGATGACGAATTGCGCGCCGAATTGTTCCTGCAGCGCCGCGACCTGACGCGCCAGATCTGCCGATCCCCGAACGCGGGTGAGCGGATCGCGGCGCGGCGGCAGGTTCAGCCAGAATGTGTCGTGCAGGACAATCGTTTCGAGAAGGGCCAGCGCCACGGCCACCGCCGTCAGGTTGCGCGCCCATTTCTTCTCGCGCACGCGCGGGATCCAGTGGCTGACTCCGAGGATGACGCCGGCCACGTAGCACGGCGCCGTCCAGTTCGGCTGGCCCGAATCGTTTAAACTCAAGACGGTGTAGAGCGCGAACAACGGCCAGAAGAGCGTTTGCAGAAAACGGAACTCCAGCCGCCCATGGTCTGTTGAATTGACTCCCTCTCTGATTCCGCCTGATTCAACGGCAGCGTGGTTCGACCTCCCGGGCAAGACGGCGCCGACGAGAATGCCGGCTAACACCAGCGGAGAAATCACGCCGGCTTGCTGCCCCACGAATTGAAAGAATTCCCCCGGTGAAAATCGCCACGCCCGATCCAGCGCGCCGCGATGCGCCAGATGCTGCGCCGTTACCCAGCCGTGCTGATAGTTCCAGATCAGAACCGGGGTCAACATCGCGAGCGCCATCAAGACCATCGACGCAAACGTGAATCGTCGGAAGTGGGGGCGGTAATCCCGGTGCAATCCACAAAAGAGCGCAAAGGAAACGATCTCCGCCAGGTTGGTGTATTTGCACAGACTTCCCAGGCCCACGGCGGCGCCGGTCAGGATCCACCAGAGCGGACCGTTCTGGTCTTTGGCCCGCCAGAAGAGAACCGCCGCCAGCGCCCAGAAGAAAACGCTCAAGGGATCGATCGTCATCAGGATGCTGCCCACGGCAAAGAGTGGAATGACACTGCTCAGAAGCAGGCAAGCCCACGCGACCGCTTCGGAAACCAGCGTTCGCGCGAGGACATAAAGCAAAGCTCCCGTGCCGGCGGCCAGCAGCACCGCAAAAAAACGAATGCCAAGAACAGTGTCGCCAAAGATCCAGGCGCCGGCGGCAATCGTCCACGCGACACCCGGACCCTTGCTGAAATATCCGTAATCGAGGTGTTTCGACCAAAGCCAGTAGTAGGCTTCGTCGCCGACCAGTTCGAGCTGCGTGCAGAACCAGAGACGGAAGACTGTGACGAGCACGAGAAAGGCGATGACGCGTCGAGGCACAGGGCAGATTCGTTACGACGTTAGATCCCCATGAGCGACGGGTCTTGGCAGGCCGGGAAGCAGGTCTGGATATCGGCAGTACCATCCAGCCATCCACTTCGGACCGAGCCTGCGCCAAAGCCGACGGCTTGCCAAGAGCGTCGCGTGGCTATAGCCCGACGCCAGGATCAGCGACGCCAGCACGTCGCTCGGATAATGACTGCCAATGTAGATCCGCGAATAGGCGACGACCATTACGACGAGCCAAGCCACACGTCCCCGGCGGCCATAGATCGCGCCGGCCAGGACGGCGAAGGCCACGTTGTTCGCGACGTGGCTCGACGGCATTGAGCGCCCTTTCTCCACGGGACCTGGGGCCGACATCTGAACTCCGCTGCGAGCCACGTGCCGAATGTTGGCGAGGTGCTCGTGGGGGCGTGGCCGGTTCACCAAGTGTTTGAGGGGTCCATTGATTCCTTCTCCAACCAGCACCGACACGAGCGTCAGGACGACGAGCAGGCGCGCGCGATACCCGCCGCAAAGCACCAGCGCGATGGCCGCGGCAAGGATCGGCCATCGCCAGAAACCGAAGTCGGTCACGAAGGCCATGAAGCCGTCCAAAAACGGATTCGCTCCGTCTGAATTGACCAGGTAGAGCACCCACAGATCCGCCCGGTGCAGCAGGCTAAGCATGGGTGAAGAAACGCATCGTGAAAGCTTAGACGACAGCGCCTCGATTAGACACGGAAAAAGTGTGTTTTGGTGTGCGGGTCCCGGCTGACTGGTGTAGAAAAACGCTGCATGAACACGAAGAGAATTCTCCTTTGGATTGCCATTCCCGCCGCTTCGGTCTCGCTGTTCTCCCTCCACGCCTTTGAACTTTCGGAGCTGCAGTGTTTCAAGTCCCGGACTTTTCTCGCGCCGGTTGACTCCGCGGACCACCGGAAATATGCGCCCAGCCGCGAGATGGACGTTCTTCACCTGACGCTGGATGTGACGCCAGACTTCCAACAACGCACCGTCTCCGGCAAGACCACGATCAAATTCAAGCCGATTGCCAAACCGCTCGCCGAACTGCGGCTCGATGCGGTTGATTTGGTCGTCCATTCCATCACCTCGACCGAAACGGTGCAGAGTTTTCAGGTCACGGACAAACAGATCATCATCACTTTTGAGCATCCGATTCCCGCGGACAAGGAAGCCCGCGTGACCGTCGCGCATGCGGCCGAGCCGACGCAAGGGCTTTACTTTCGGACGCCGGAGATGGGCTACAAGGAAGGCGAGACGCAAGTTTGGACGCAAGGCGAAGCGATCGAAGCGCGCCATTGGTTCCCGTGCTACGATTCGCCCAACGAAAAATTCACGTCCGAAGTGATTTGCCGCGTGCCGGAAGGCATGGTGGTGATGTCGAACGGCCGGCTCGTTTCGGAGGAAAAGGATCCGGCCACGGGACTGAAGGCCGTGCGCTGGCTCCAGGACAAACCGCACGTCAATTACCTGATTTCGCTCGTGGCGGGTTATTTCAAGAAGATCGAGGACAAATACAGAGACATCCCCATGGCGTTTCACGCGCCGCCTTCGGAGATCGACCAGGCCACGAATTCGTTTCGGAATACCAAGGACATGATGGCTTTTTTCGAGCGGGAGATCGGCGTGCCGTATCCGTGGGCGAAATATGATCAGGTCTGCGTGCGGGACTTCGTCGCGGGCGGGATGGAGAACACGAGCCTCACCACGCTGACCGATCAAACGCTTTTCACGGCGGCGACGGAGAACATTCGCGACAGCGACGGGCTCGTAGCTCACGAACTGGCGCATCAATGGTTCGGCGATCTGGTCACCTGCAAAGACTGGAGCCACCTCTGGCTGAACGAGGGCTTCGCGACCTACTACGCGCATCTTTACGACGGGCAGAAAAACGGCCGCGACTCGATGCTCTACGGCCTTTACTCCAGCGCGCAAGGGATTCTCGAACAAACCAACGACACGCGGTCCATCGTTTATCGGCAATACGATTCGCCGAACGAACAATTCAACTACCTGGCTTACCCGAAAGGCGGCTGGGTGTTGCACATGCTGCGGTCGCAACTCGGGGAAGACTTGTACCGGCGTTGCATCAAGACCTACCTGGAGCGCCACCAATACGGCAACGTCGTCACGGAGGATCTCAACGCGGTGATCGAGGAGTTGTCCGGGCGCTCGTTTGACCAGTTTTTCGACCAATGGGTTTATCACGCGCACCATCCGGAACTGGAAGTGAGCTACCGTTGGGACGCCAAGGCCAGGCTCGCTAAGGTTTCCATTGCGCAGACTCAAAAGCTCAGCGCGAACGTGTTGCTCTTCAATTTCCCGCTCACGATCCGGTTCAAGAGCAAGGCCGGCGCCTTCGACCGCGCGATCACGGTCAGACAAAAGTCTGAGGACTTTTATTTTCCGCTCCCGGAAGCGCCGGAGATTGTCCGGGTCGATCCAAACCTCACCGTCTTGGCTCAAATCAAGTTCAACCTGCCCGACGCCATGCTGCACGCCCAACTGGCAGACCAAGACGACATGGTAGGCCGTCTGCTTGCAATCGAACAATTGCGCGCGAAAAAGGACCGCACAACGGTGGCCAGGCTGAAGGAAACGCTCCAAAGCGATCCGTTTCATGGCGTGCGCTCGGAAGCCGCCCGTGCGCTCCGCGCGATTCACACGGACGAGGCCTTTGCCGCGCTGATCGATTCGCTCAATCAGCCTGACGCGCGTGCGCGCCAGCAAGTCGTCGTGGCGCTCGCCGGTTTTTACCGGGAAGAGGCCGCGGCCGCGGCGCAACGCGTGCTCAAACAGGAGAAGAACCCGGACATTCTATCGCACGCCTTGGGCGCCCTGGCGGCTTACGGCAAGCCCGAAGTGGAGAAGATCTTCCTGGATTTCTTGAACTCCAGTTCGTATCGCAACGAACTGGCTGACGCGGCGGTCACAGCGCTACGGACCCAGGATGATCCGCGCTATATCGCTCCGTTGCTCGACGCCATCCGGCGGCGTCAATCGGAGTTCTCCAGCTTCGGCCTGGGCCGGGCGCTGGACGCGCTTGCGCATCTGGCCCGGAACGAAAACGAAAAGGATGCCGTGCGCGAGTTCGTTGCGTTGTTTGCCGGGTCGAAGCAGAGAAACGTCCAACTCGCCGCCATCCGCGCGCTGGGAACTCTGGAAGACCCGCAGGCGATTCCCTTGCTGCAAACATTCGCGGGAGCGGCCAAAGAAAGCCCCCAGCGCGGCGCCGCGGAGAGAGCCTTGACCGCGCTGCGCGCCGCGAAGAAACCGGCGGACGATTTGAGAGAGATCCGCGACGAGGTGCTCGAATTGAGAAAGCAGAATCGGGATTTGCGGAAAGAGATGGACGAACTCAAAAAGAAATTCGAGGCGTCAGAGAAACCAGCCTCCTCCAAAACTCCGAAACCGGTCAAAAAGCCAGCCCAGGGCAAAGCGCGGTGAAACCGTGATTAGTTTAGTTTAGTTTAGTTAGCCACGAAGAGCACAAAGAGCACAAAAAAGTAGTGGAGAAGGCCCTTTCGTGTCTTTGGGTGTGTTTCGGCAATGGACGTTTTGAGGATTCTTCAAAGTGCGGCCGAATTGCAAAATGGGGAATGGCCTTGCCTGCCCGCGACCGTGCGGCCGAAGGCTGGCGCGTCGATTCGTCATTGGGGCGAGACTCCTGCCGAGCCCGGATATCCAGGGAAGGAAGCGCTCCGCAGGAGCGTCGCTCCACCGGCCGCTGCATCCTTTCGGCTTGGTGTGGCGCTGCCAGACGCTGATTCTCGCCTTGGGACTTTTGATCGTTTTCCAAGAACACACGCACGCCGCGGCCGACGTGTCTCGCGAACCACGCATCAAGGCTGCTCTGCTCCAGTGGTTCCCATATTATGTCAAATGGCCGGAGGACGCGTTCGCAACGACGAACGCCCCGCTGCTGATCGGCATCCTGGGACCAGACCCCTTCCGCCAAGCTCTGGAAAACTTGCTGGACAAAAAGGTGGACGGGCGCCAGGTCAAAGTCGTGCGCTTTGAATCGGTGGCGGACCTAAGCGAGTGCCACATTTTGTATGTCAACTTGCCGGACCGAAGAGAGGTTCAACGGGCCTTAACCTGGGCTCGGGGGAAACCGATCCTAACCGTTTCCGATCAAGATGATTTTACTCAGCAAGGAGGCATGATCAGCCTTCTCAGACGAAAGAATCACATCAAGCCGCACATCAACAACGCCGCGGCGCGGCGCGGCGGTCTTGTCATCAATTCGAGTTTGCTGACGGTGTCCGAAATCACAGAACCCTGAGTCTCGCGAGAGTTGGTTCTGTTTCGCTAAGCGATCCATTGCCCCTGTACTATCTTCACCTCACGGCCATGCGGTTACTTCTTCGGCAGAACTTCGCGATGCGGCTCATGATCCGCGTTCCAGCGCCGAAGAGCCACTCAATTCCGCTTCGACCGCCGGAGCAGCTCGTAAGCGGCTTTTGCGCGCGGATCGCCGCGTTCGATGGCTTTGATGAGTTCCCCTTCGAGAAGCACGCTCGAATTGTGGATCGCGATTCCCTGTTGCAGGGTGACGCCTTCGGCCTTCTGCGCCTGGTGGAGAGTGACGACGGCCTTTTCGTAATCCCCCTTGCGCAAGGCCTCCGACGCGGCGGAAACGTTATTCCTCACTTCGGGCGGGGCGGTGGCGAAAGTTTGATCCAGGCCGGCCGCAGCCTGTTCGGGGGTGTTCGCTTGGGGAACCGCGTCGCCGGATTTGCTGCAGCCACAAACGATCAGCGCCGCGGCAAGGGCTGCCAAGATCGACGGAGTCTTGAGAGGGGAGATTGTTTTCATGTCAATCAACGGGTTACTCGCCGGTTCTTGTTGCGGGATTGCACCAGAATCGGCCGGGGCGCGCGCCTCGGAAGCCTCCAATCCCGGCCTCTTCGTAATACTTGAGGTATCTCATGTATTCGAACTGGCCGCCGAACATGCCCATGACGACACCGTTCTTGTGCCGTTGGGTGACGCCTTCGTCTGGCCGGCTGGCCACGTTGTCGTAATTGGCGGGCTGGCGTTCGTCCGCTTCCCAAAAGACCATGGCATCCGGTCTGAACTCGGTGATTTTCCAAGTGGTGTATTGCGGCTTGCCGGGAGGACTGGTGGTGTAACTGGAGACCGCCCCATTCATCACGTAACTGCTGACCTGCATCTCGCGCTGCCGGAAGAAAGCGTTGTTCGTCTTCTCCAGAGGGCACCAATACAGGTTGCTCACGCTGTGATACTGATAGAGCTGGCCTTCATTGACTCGATCATCCGCGGGGGTGGCGACCCGGTAGCGCGTGTAGCACCAGTTCGGCACTTTGGTCGCGCCGGAACTCCACGACGTGTACGGCATGAAATCGGTGTTGTCGTTGACGTAAAGGTGAGTGGAAAGCAGCACCTGCTTCATGTTATTGATGCACTTGGTGCGCTGCGCTTGTTCCTTGGCCTTGGCCAGGGCGGGCAAAAGCATGCCGGCCAGGATGCCGATGATCGCAATGACCACGAGCAACTCAATCAACGTGAACGCGCGCGCTCCGGCACGCTCTCGGTTTCGTGGCGGGAGGATGAAGGCAAAGAGCGATTTCATGGTGTGTCTGGATCCTGATGGTTGATTGATTCTTGATTTATTTATCGCCCCGGCTCGTCCCCTAATCAAGCTTTCTCCGGGGCTGGATCCGCGCAGCAGTTCTGCCCATGAACCTCGGAGCGCCAGTCTCCGATCCGGCGCGATTTTCCTGCCGCCCCGATGCGTGCCGGGTCGGAGACCGGCACTCCGGAGGCATGCTACGATGCGCCCTTCTGAGACTCACTTTGGCGCTTCGGGAGCTTGGGGCGCGCTTGGATGTGCGCCGCGACAGATACCCCATGCACTTTGGTTTCTTCTCGCTCCGAAGTCATCTTGATGCCTTGATGTCGTACACGCGGCCTTCGGGCGAAATGGCTTTCACGCCGTAAGAACTTCCGGCCGGCCCGATGGCTTTGACCGCATGGATCTTCCCTTCTTCGTCGATGGCATTGGCTCGGCGGGAGCCCTCGCCCAGCCCTCGCCCCACTCAAGCGACTTAAGTGAAGATTTGCAGGATGCGCGCTTGAATTCTGCGACGATTGCAGTGAAATCGCGGTGAAACGAGGGTTTCAGAGTGCAAACTCGCTCTCTTGGCCAACTCAACCTGTCATGATCGCCCGCGTCGCTCTGGACATCGCCGTCCGCAAGGAATTCGATTACCGCGTGCCGCCCGAGATGGAGGCGCAGGTCGAGGTCGGCTGCCGGGTCAAAGTTCCGTTCGCGACGCGCCAGGTGCTGGGATCGGTCACGGCGATTGTCACGGAATCGCCTCACACGAACCTTCGCTTCCTTCTCAAGGTCATCGGGCAGCATTCCCTGGTGACGCCGCGCGTCCTCAATCTCGCGCGCTGGATCGCCGAGTATTACTGCTGTCCCCTCGAAGTTGCCCTGTGCAGCGTGCTGCCCGACACCGTCCGCAAAGAACAGAAAGGCTGGCGGGAGCGACTCGTGATCCGGATGGCCCCCGGTTCTGATCCGCTGCCGAAATTGACCAAGCGCCAGCAGGACGTTTGGCGAATCGTCCAGGAGTGGAAATCCGTGCCGCTGCAGAAGCTGCTTGAATTGGCGGAAACCACCGCCGCCACAGCCCGCCGGTTGGAGGACCTGGGCCTGGTCACCATCGAACATGAAATCTCGGAACGCGACCCGTACGCGAACGAAGTCATCCTTCCCACCCAGCCCCTGGCCCTCAACCCCGAACAAGCCGCCGCGCTGACGCACATCACCAACGCGCTGGACCGAGTGATTACGAATCACGCCCCACGCTCCACGTTCCTCCTCCACGGCGTCACCGGCAGCGGCAAGACCGAGGTTTATCTCCAGGCTATCGCGCACGCCTTGAAACAGGGCAAAGGCGCAATCGTGCTCGTGCCGGAGATTTCGCTGACGCCGCAGACGGTGGAGCGCTTCAAAGCGCGTTTCAGCTCCGGTCCGCTCAAAACGCTCGTCGCCGTTTTGCACAGCCACCTGTCCGCGGGCGAACGCCACGACGAGTGGCACAAGATCCGGCAAGGCCGGGCCCGCATTGTGATCGGCGCGCGTTCGGCGATCTTTGCGCCGGTCGATCCGCTCGGTTTGATCGTGGTGGATGAAGAGCACGAGCATTCGTACAAGCAGGAGGAAGCGCCGCGTTACCATGCCCGCGACGTGTCGGTGAAACGCGGTCTCGACGAAGGCGCGGTCGTGGTCCTGGGGTCGGCGACGCCTTCGCTGGAAAGTTTCTACAACGCGCAAAAAGGCAAATACGCGCTGCTCGAATTGCGTTCGCGCGTGGACGACCAGAAGCTCCCGCTCGTCCGCGTGATCGATATGCGCAACGAAGCGCGCGACGGCAAAGGCGTGCCCATTTTCTCACGCGCCTTGCGCGAGGCGATCACGCAGCGGCTGGAAAAGAAGGAGCAAGTGATGCTCTTTCTGAACCGCCGCGGCTACGCTTCGTCGATGCTTTGTCCGAAGTGCGGTTACGTGGCCGAGTGCCCGAATTGCAGCCTGGCGCTCACGTATCACCGGCATCTGGAACAAATCTGCTGCCACATCTGTGGCCACAGCGCCGCTGCGCCGACGGTTTGTCCCGAACGCCGCTGCCAAAGTCCCGCGATCCGTTACCTCGGATTGGGAACGGAGAAGGTGGAGGAAACGCTGGGAAAGCTTTTCCCGAAGGCCAACATCGCGCGCATGGATTCCGATGCCATGAAGCGCAAGGACGATTTCCGCCGCCTTCTGGGGAGTTTCAGGACCGGGAAGATCGATATTCTGGTCGGCACGCAAATGATCGCCAAAGGCCTCCATTTCCCGAACGTCACGCTCGTCGGGATCATTTATGCTGATCTCAGCCTGCACATGCCGGATTTTCGGGCGGGAGAAAGGACTTTCCAATTGCTCACGCAAGTTTCCGGGCGCGCGGGCCGGGGCGACGTCGAAGGCGAGGTTTTCGTGCAATCGTTCACGCCCTTTCACCCAGCCATCCAATATGCGCGCCGGCATGACTTCAACGGGTTTTACGAACAGGAGATTGAGTTCCGCGCGCAGCTCAAGTATCCGCCCGTCACGCGTGCGGCGATGCTGACTTTGAAAGGCCGCAACGAGGACAAGGTCAAATTCCTGGCCGAGCACGTGGCGCGCGAGATCGAGAGGAGTCTCCGGGAGATGAAAGACCTGGTGATGGCCGGCCCCGCTCCGGCTCCGTTGCTCCGCGCGGAAACGTTTTACCGCTACCAGATCATGCTGCGCACGCTGCGGATGAGCCAGCTCAGCCAAAAGCTGCCTTCAGTGCTCCAGAAACTTCCCTTGCCCGAGGACATCCGCCTCACGGTGGATATTGATCCCGTGAGCCTGACTTAATTTCGACTGGCGGATTTCGTGGAGCGCGCGGATAAGCCGCCTTTTATCCGCGCTCCTCCGCGACATCCGCGGTTATCCGTGCGTAGTTGAGACGGACAGCAGCGCCGGATGCGCGGTTCGAAACGGCGCTCGCGCCCTTGCAAAACCGTGCAACTGGAGTATTAAGGCTGACATTCTATGAGCGCACGCCTTCGTGATTCTTCCCGGTTGCTCGCCCGTTCACACTGGTCCGCCTTTACGCTGATCGAACTGCTCGTCGTCATCGCAATCATTGCTGTGTTGGCGAGCCTGCTTTTGCCGGCGCTGTCCCGCGCCAAGGCCAAGGCGAACCAGGTCAAATGCGTGAGCAATCTGCGCCAGATCGGCATCGGTTTTCACTTATACGCGGAGGATTCCAACGACAGTTATCCGGCGCACAAAGGCTGGGGCGA
>VHCZ01000197.1 GCA_016871535.1 Verrucomicrobiota bacterium | reverse complement strand
GGATCTTCGACTGAGGAGAAACGAAGCCAGACAGCCTTTTCCGCGAAAACCCTCCGGGCGGCGGGTCTTTTGTCCGTGGCCTGCGTTGGCTCGGTCCTTACAGCCCGCGTTGGGGATGCTCGGACCTCGCCGCCTTGGCCACAGCCAAAATCCCTCGCCGCAGGACCCCGCGCAATTTTCGGACACGCTCTAAGCCAGGATCTCCAAATAGACCTTGAACGGCATTGATTTGAACAGGAGGAAACAGAGCCAACAGAGTCGAAGGTTTAGGCGGAAACCAAGGCCCGCCTGCGTTTGACCCAACGCGCGGTGCAGCCTCCTTCCGTGTGCGAGTTTGCTGCCTCTGTGATCTCTGTTACCTCCTGTGAAAACACTGCCGGACCATGGTTGAGACACTTGCTGGTTTCTGTTGCCGGCTTGTCCACCTCGCTGAAAGCGATGGGGTCATGACACCTCCTCTCGCCCAGGTCGTTCTGGCCGCTTCGTTTGCGAAACGTTGTCAATCCGTGGGCCGTGCTTCACAATGCCGTTCGAGTGAACGTTCAAGCTCAATTTGACAATCTGCTGGCCGGCAGCGAGCCCGTGCTCGCCCTCGCGCCCATGCAGGACGTGACGGATTTGCCGCTCTGGCGGCTCATGGCGCAATATGGCGGCGCCGACTTGTATTTCACCGAATACTTCCGCGTCCACGAAACCTCGAATCTGGATCGAATGATTCTTCGGTCGATCACTGAGAATCCCACGGGGCAGCCGGTCGTTGCGCAAATGATCGGCAACGACATCCCGTCCCTCGTCCGGACGGCTCGCGAACTCCAGCAATATCCCATCGCCGGGGTCGATCTGAACCTCGGCTGCCCCGCGCCCATCGTCTATCGGAAATGCGCGGGCGGCGGATTGCTCCGCGAACCGGAGCGAGTCGATGCGATCCTCGGCGCGTTGCGGGACGCGATTTCGATCCGGTTCACGGTGAAGACGCGGATTGGATTTGAATCACCTGACCGCTTCGACGCACTGCTGAGCATCTTCGCGCGGCATTCGCTGGACTTGCTCACGGTCCACGGAAGGACCGTGCGCGAAATGTATCAGCCAAAGGTCCATTACGATCTGATCGCTCGGGCCGTGGAATCGGTGCCATGCCCCGTGCTGGCCAATGGCAATGTGGATTCCACGGAGACAGCGCGCGAAATCCTGGCAACCACCGGCGCGCGAGGCCTCATGATCGGTCGGGGCGCGATCCGCAATCCGTGGCTGTTTCGCCAAATTGAACAGAGTTATCGCGGCGAGCTCGTGTGGGAGCCAACCGGCTTCGACGTCCTCGATTACATCCGCGACCTGTTTGTGACCGTCCTTGCGCCGTCAATCGCTGAGGCGGCGCACATTCAGAAAATGAAGAAGTATATGAATTTCATCGGCGAAGGCGTGGAGCCGAGTGGCGAGTTCCTGCACCAGATCCGGCGCGTGACGACCGAGGCGGATTTCTTCCGCGTGTGCGAGGCATTTCTCAGCCACGATCAGCCCGTGGCGCTGGCTGCCTTCTCCAATGCCAGGGTCATGGACAAAGTAGCGCAGAATTGAATTCTGCTGTATCGCGGATTTGCAATCCGCATGGTCTCGGCGGGTTGGGTGCGCTTGGATCTCCGACGCCCTGCCGAATACAATTCGGCAATACGGCAGATTTGAGAATCTGCGCTACTTTATGAACAGCCCTGTCTCCAACGCGCGCAGCACTTCCTCGTCGCTCGTCTGCGGAAAACTCCCGTAGTACTGCCCGACGGCCTGGAAGTTCGGATCGATGAGCAACGCCACCGTGTCATCGCACACGCTGGCCAGCCGGGCCATGCCATTGGTCGAAGCCACCGGTACGGCCACGGTGATTCGCCTGGCGCCCTGCTTTTTCGCGGAACGAACGGCCACTTCGGTGGTCGCTCCGGTGGCCAGACCGTCATCGACCAGAACCACGGATTTGCCGTCGATCGGACTCCGCTTCCCGCGCTCGAATTTTTTCACGTAATCCTTCAGCCGCGCGGTTTCCTCGGCAATGACCTCATCCAATTCCTCTCGGCTCGCTTCGGTCCGGTCCACGACGTGCTGGTCCAGCACCACGGTCTCGCCTTCCGCGAGCGCGCCGACGGCGAACTCGCGAAAACGCGGATGGCCAATCTTACGCACGACGAGGACGTCCAACGGCCGTTTCAAGATGCGCGCGATCTCCGCCGCGACCACGACGCCGCCGCGCGGCAAACCGAGGACCACGTCCGCCTGGACGTGCCGGGCGGCCAGCGCGCGTCCGAGTTTCTCGCCCGCTTCCTTTCGAGAGGCAAAGGTCATGGCGTGGTCGATTCGTGACTGTTCAGGGCAACCGCGAATGAACGCGAATTCACGCGAATGAACCGGGCAGAACTCGGCAGCAACCCAACAAAGACTCCCGATACACGTGAATTGGCGTGCATTCGCGGTTGGCCTTTACGTCCGTCTTATCGGGAACGCGAGTGCAGCGGCATGTAAAGCGCCAGACTGCGGCGGTGTTCCTCGCGGGTCGCGGCGTCGTAAAATTCGATGGGATTGTAGTCGTCAGTCAAAACGATGCCATGAGCGGGATCAGAAGTGCGGGATGACGCATAGGCGCTGCGCGCGCGTTGCCGGACGTGGGGGTGGACCGTCTCGAAATCGGGCTCCTTCAGAGGACGCAGATCCGGCTGATCCGAAGCTACAAAAAACACATTCACCGTGCCGCCGCTCCCATCCGAATGAGCCCGCACGGATTTGAACACCTGGCGCAGCGTTTTCTCCAGCGAAGCGGTGAAGTAGTCCCGCCCCGGCTCGAACGATCCAAAGCTGTTAATGACCAGCGTGCCGTTCTCTTTAAGGATGCGGCGCATCGCGCCGAAGGCATTCGTGGTCATGAGATGCGACGGTGAAGAATCTCCCAGGAACGCGTCCAGGATAATGGTGTCGTATTTCTCTTGCGTGTCGTTGACGAAATGCCGCCCGTCGCCAATGAACAGATTGAGCTTCTCAATCTCACAGTCGAAGTGGTTCGTCGCCACGGCGACGACACCGGGGTTGATCTCGACGACGTCCACCTTGACTCCTTCGCGAGCGAACTGCATGGGCACAATTCCCACGCCCAGTCCGATGCAGAGCGCGCGTTCCAGGCGCGGGGTGTAGGCGTGCGCCAACTGGTGCAACGCGTAAGTGAACAGCGCGAGGCTCTTCTTTTGAACCGGATCGTAAATGTTTTGAACAAGGTAGTCGTTGTAATAATAGCGCTCGGAGCTGCCCTTGTGCTGGGTCACTTGCAACAAGCCAAAATTTGAATTGGCGCGGTAGAGTTCATCCGTCGTCGAAGTGCGGACGAGCTTTTCCTTCGTGGTTCCGCCATACCCGAGCAGAAGGCCGAAGGCGATTCCAACGGCGGCCGCAGGCGATGCGCCTTTGGCAGTCTCCCACAAAAAGAAATACGCCGCCACGATCGCCATGAGAAATCCGGAAGTGCAATACATCGTCTTCGAGTTGGGCAGAAAAGGCACCACCACGTAGCCAATGAGCACCGTGCCCACGACGCTTCCCAAAGTGCTGATAGCGGTGAGCCGTCCGATAATGCCGCCGACGTTCTCCACGGAAACGGTCAGCACGCGGACCAGAAACGGCCCGACCATGGCGAGCAACGCCAGTGGAACGAAGAAAAGAAATAGCGCGGCGATCAACGAACCTAGAGCCAGTTTGAATTTCAGGCACCAGTAGGAAACCGGCTCGACAATCACAATCGTCAGTCCCAGATAGATGGCGGCGATCAAGACGCAGGCGTAGATTCGGCTTAACCTCGGATTCCGGTCCACAAGCCGGCCGCCGGCGTAATAGCCGGTCGCCAGCGCGAGCAGGGTGACGCCGATTTGCGCGGTCCACACGAAGTGCGAAGTGCCAAAGAACGGCGCGAGCATCTTGGCGCCCAGAATCTCGATGATCATGATCGCCGCGCCGGTGCAGGCGGCCGAGAAATAGAGGTATCGGCGCAGCGCAGGCGACAGCGGTTGCTCGGAAACGGGAGCGGGCTTCTTTTTCACGCCCGTCTTCTACTGATTAAATTTGAAATTTGAAATTTGAAATTTGAGAATCGCGCCGCCGTGCGCAAATACTGGCATGTCCTCAATATCGGGATTCAGAACACGCTCGTGTACCGGATCAATTTCCTCTTCCGCAGCGTGTTCGGCCTCATTCCGTTGATGGCGACGATTTACCTGTGGAAGGCGGTCTATGCGAGCCGGGACTCCGCCGAGGGCGTGGCGGGTTACACGTATGCGTCCATGGTTTCGTACTATCTGCTCGTGACGCTGGTGGACATGCTCACCGCCGTCAATGAAGATGACTGGCAGATCGCGGCGGACATTCGGGACGGAAACATCAACCACTTTCTCATCAAACCCATCGATTACCTGAGCTACCGGCTTTGCCTGTTTCTGGCGGGGCGGATGATTTATACGTTGGTCGCTCTCGTTCCGGTAGGCTTGTTCGTTTTCCTGCAGCGAGAGTACCTGGTCTGGCCGCCGGATCTGTCCACGCTGGCGATTTTTCTGATCGCAACGCTCCTGACCGGACTGCTCCAGTTTTTCATGTCCTTCACCATGGCGCTGCTGGCGTTTTGGGTCCTGGAGGTGTCCACATTCATTTTCATTCTGTTTGCGTTCGAGTACATCGCGGGCGGACATTTGTTTCCGCTCGATATCCTGCCGCCGGCGCTGACCCAGGCGCTGACTTACACGCCGTTTCCGTATCAGCTTTTCTTCCCCGTCAGCATTTATCTCGGCCGCACGTCGGGGGCGATGTTGTGGCAAGGCCTGTTGATTCAAATCTTTTGGGTCGCGGCGTTCTACGTTCTGGCGCGGGTGGTGTGGAGCCGCGGCATTCGCAAGTACACGGCGGTGGGCGGATGACGGAGTCGTGAGAGCGTTACAAGCGTTGACGCGTTGCCAGGTGAAACGGTGAACGGCGTAGTAAAGACAACATGAAATCTGAACAGTCGCTCGTTATTCAGAATGGAACGGTGATTCTGCCGGACCGCGTGATCCAACGTGGCATCGTGATCTGCCAACATGGCCGCATTGCCGGGGTCGGGGAGCGCGGATCAATCGAGATTCCCGCCGGCGCGAATTTCGTCGATGCCGGAGGAGGCTTCATTGGTCCGGGCTTTGTCGATATCCATGTTCATGGTGGCGCCGATGCGGACTTTATGGACGGGACCGAGGAGGCGGTTGGGCAAGTTGCGCGCGCTCACGCCCGTCACGGAACGACGACGATCTTTCCCACGACCACGACCGGATTGCCGGAACAGATTTTCGCCATGCTTCACAGTTGTCAGGCGGTCAAACGGAGCGATGCGGTTTCCAACGGCGCGCGCATTGGCGGAGTCCACTTTTACGGCCCGTACTTCGCCGAGGCGAAGGTGGGATGCCATTCGCAAAGTGGACGGCGCGACCCGGACCCGGAGGAGTATTTGCGCGCGTTTGACATGGACATTATCCGCGTCGCGACGTGTGCGGCTGAGTTGCCGGGGGCGGAGGCCTTTTACGGGGAGGCCAGCCGGCGCGGGTACCTCGTTACATGCGGGCATTCCGACGCCAGTTGGTCCGAGATGAAGCGAGCGTTTGAGTCCGGAATGCGGCACGTGGATCATTTCTGGTGCGCGATGAGTTCGGTGCCGAGCATCCGGGCGCGGTTTGGGACGCCGTCACAAGGGAGCATGGAGCAGTTCGTCCTGATGCACGGCGAGATGAGCACCGAAGTCATTGCGGATGGCTGCCACCTGGCGCCGGAGCTTCTGGAGTTTGCGTTCGTCATGAAAGAGCCGAGCCGGCTTTGCCTGGTGACGGACGCGAATCGAGCGCTGGACATGCCTCCGGGCAATTATCGATTCGGGCCCAAGGAGGACGGGGAATGGTTTCAGAGCGACGGCAAAGTGGGTTTCATTCCGGGCGGTGGATTAGCCAGTTCGGTCGTGGGCATGGACACGATGGTCCGAAACATGACCCGGATGACGAGCGCAAGCCTCTGCGAAGCCGTACGCATAGGCAGCCTGACGCCGGCGGAACGCGTGGGAATGGAGCGAGAAATCGGCAGCCTGGAAGTCGGCAAACGCGCGGATGTGCTCGTGCTGAGCAAGGAACTGGGGGTGAAAAGAGTGTTCATCGGTGGCGTGGAATTCACGACGCCACAAGGCGACAATCCATAACAAGGTGGGGCGAGGCTCCTGCCGAGCCATTCCTCAATGGTGGCGGCTCGGCAGGAGGCTCGCCCCACCGTCGTTTACTGAGGGATGACCGAAGCTCTCCTGCGCCGTGCGTCCGTAGTCCTGGGCTCCGCAACTAGCTCGCTAGCTTTCCAACGGTATCGCCTCGTCGATGAGCATGATCGGAATGTCCTGGCGGATGGGATACACGAGTTTCTTGTCCGAACGGATCAAGCCGCCGTCGAGGCGTTCCTGGACGGGCTGGCCGGCCCGGTTTTTGAGTTGGCCGGCGCTGATTTTTTCATTGAGCTGGCCGACGAGCGCGGGTTCGGCCAGTTCGATGGGCTGGTGCGTCTCCGGGCAACACATAATCTTGAGAAGTTCTGGATCGATCATAGGCCTTTGGCTCACTTTCGTTTCTTGGAAGGCTTGCTCTCTTTGTTGTCGGACTTCAACGCCCGGTTTGCGGCCTCGTAAACCTCCCTCAAGGGCGCGTTCGCCTCGGCGGCCAGTTTCTTGCAGGATTCGAATTCGGGCGTCATGTGAACTATATCACGGTTGAGTTTGCCAAGCTTCATCGCGACCTCGCCGAAAGGAGTTTTGATCTGGGTGGTCTCTCGGCGCAACTTCCGGCGTTCCGCCATGGAACGCCGCACCCCGAAGGCGCTGGTCTCACGCAGCAGCATTTCGGCAAACTCATCCGCGCGCTCTGCGGAACAGAGCACGGTCAGCAACACGCCGGGACGGTTTTTCTTCATTTGAACGGGCGTGTGAAAAACGTCCAGCGCGCCGCGCGCCAGGGCGTGTTCCACAAAGTGGCCCAGAATTTCCGGATGACAGTCGTCGAGATTGGTTTCCAGCACGGCAATCGTGTCCGTCTCCCAATCGTTCTCAGACGCCGATGCGCTCCTCGACGAAGGCGCAAGCGACACCTCTCCGAGCACTGCGCGAAGAACGTTCGGACGGGTCTGGTTGTCGCGCGTTCCCAGTCCGTAGCCGACCTTCGCCGCCACCAGGTTTTGCATGGGGCCGAAACTCTCGGCGAACTCAGCCAGGAGCGCCGCACCCGTCGGAGTAATCAGCTCGTGCGGCTCGTCGCATTGGGTAATCGCAACGCCACGCGCGCCCAAAATCTCCAGCGTGGCCAGGGTGGGAATGGGAAAGCGGCCATGCGCGCAGTGAACCCAGCCCGTGCCATCGACGCGCGCCCAAAATCTCCAGCGTGGCCAGGGTGGGAATGGGAAAGCGGCCATGCGCGCAGTGAACCCAGCCCGTGCCATCGACGGCCGGAGCAGCCAACACGCGAGGTTTTCCGAGCATCTCCAGGGCCACGCACGCGCCGACAATATCGACGATGGAATCGATCGCGCCCACTTCATGGAAATGAACCTTCTCCGGAGGCTGGCCATGGATTTTGCCTTCGGCCACGGCAATGCGCTGGAAAATCGACAGCGCTCGTTCCTTCACCCAAGTTGAAAGGCGGCTCTGCTGGATCAAAGACTTGATTTCGCCAAAGCCGCGGCTGTGTTCATGCTCCGCGTCATGCGAGTGTTCGTCTTTCTGGTCGTGCGCGTGGCTCGAATGCTTGTGCGTGTGCGCGTGAGCGTGTTCCTCATGACTTTCATGACCGTGCCCGTGATCGTCGTGGTCCTCGTGGTGGTGGGGGTGATGAGGATGACCGTGTTCGTCCTCGTGGTGGCCGGACACATGGACATCGAACTTCACTCCCTGGATATTCGACTTCTGCTTCCGCGTGGCATGCAGGTGGTATTCGTGGAGCCCGAGCTTGGCCAATTCGTCTTCGAGCCACTGGAAATCGACTCCCAGGTCAATCATTGCGCCCAGGAACATGTCGCCGCTGATGCCGCTGAATGTGTCCAGGTAAAGCGTTTTCATGGAGACTCAATCCCGTCGTTTGCTCTCGGATGTGGTTTCAGGCGGGTTGCCTTCCGTGGCCAGGGCGTTGATCTGGCTCGCCGTGTAACCGGCGCCGAATCCGTTGTCGATATTTACAACGGTCACTCCCGTGCCGCAACTGTTGAGCATGCCTAACAAGGCGGCCAGCCCGCCAAAGTTCGCTCCATACCCGATGCTGGTCGGAACCGCGATCACGGGCCGTCGAACCAAACCCGCCACAACGCTCGGCAGCGCGCCTTCCATGCCGGCGACGACCACCAAGACGTTGGCGCTCATCAATTCTTCGAGGTGCGCGAGAAGGCGGTGCAGTCCGGAAATTCCCACGTCATAAATCCGCCGGACGTGATTGCCCATGATGTCGGCCGTAACTGCCGCTTCTTCCGCGACAGGCAAGTCGCTCGTCCCCGCGCAAAGCACGGCGATGGTGCCGGGGCGCTTCGGGAAGGGGCGTTTCTCGAGGGTGATGCAGCGGGCTTGTTCGTGGTAAACGGCGCGCTTGATGTGTTTGGAGATCGCCTGCGCCTGGGCAGCATTCACGCGCGTAATCAGCAGACGATCCTCCTGCTTCCAGATTCTGCGGGCGATGGCGACGATTTGGTCCGCGGTCTTTCCGGCGCCGAAAATGACCTCCGGAAATCCCTTCCGCAGGGCGCGGTGAGTATCGACTTGAGCGAATCCCAGATCGGCCAGAGGCGCGGCCTGGAACGCGTGAAGCACTTTTTCGCGGCTGACTTTTCCCAGGCGGTAATCTTCGAGCAGTTGGGTCGCTTCCGTGGTTGTCACGCGGGCAAAATGTCACGAAACATTCCAGGGGTCACGCAGGAAAAGACTGTAAGGCCCCACTTGATTAAAGCCGGTGGGGCGAGGCTCCTGACGAGCCGGTCCATCGCGCTGTCGATTGAATTTGGCTCGCGAGGAAGCGGGTAAGCGAGAGGCCTGATGGCCACTCCCTCCCCCTTGTCGCGCTGAGGTCCATTCCTCAGATTGAAGATCGGGTTTAACCGGCGGCGCAAGTCCTACGGACACCCTCACCCCATCCGATCGGGAGAGGGATGGGGTGAGGGGCCCTCGTCTCATTTTGAAAGCGAAGTGGAATTACCTCGCTCAACCTCCTGGCTCGGCGGCCCTTTCTTCCGCGCAGAAGAAGTGAACTTGTTGTCTCGCGCTCCTGACGACAACGGAACTTCCTGCTTTGATCGGAATCAGGCGCCCAGGAGAGCCGGTCAGTACGACATCGCCTTTCTTCAGGTTTAGTCCGTGACGCGTCAGGGCGGACACCAGCCAACGCAGCGAACCGAGCGGACCGTTGGGCAGACTCACGACGCTTTTGTGCTCAACCAGACCGCCGTCGATTTCGATCCGGATTTCAGCGCGATCCAACGAGGCAAGATCTCGTTCACCGGGGCCAACGGGCGAAATAAAGCCTGCCTGAATGGCGTTGCCGGCGACCAGTTCCTGGCTGGTGGGTTTCCTCCCGCGAAAGACGTGGTTGTGAAGTTCAATGACCGGGAACCAGCACTCGACAAAGTCTGCGACGTTGTCGAGGTCAGCCAGCAGGGTTGTCGGGACGTTCCGCTCCAGACGCAACGCGATTTCTCCTTCAATCGCCATGTTCGCGAAGCGCCTGGCAGGAAGTTGGCAGTCCGAAATCCAAGCTTCGGTCTTCCACAGATATCCATGAACGGGTTGGCGCAGTCCAAGCTGGTTTTGAATCACGTAACGCCGACCTTGCAGTCGGCAGGTTCCCAGGCATTCGCGCCTCATGGACCACGAGGTCGGAGACTTCCCAGTTTGCCGGCTCGAAAGCCGGGGTTACGAACAACGCAGGTGCACCATGCTCGATTCCGATCGTCCTGCTTATTTCACCTTGCGCGTGGAGCGATCCATCATCCAGAGCATGTCGAGGTTGTTCGGCGAAGCCACATTCAAGGACAGGAGCTGCCCTTTGCGGAGCACCGGCATGGTGCGGGGATCTTTCCATTTCTTGATCTCCGAGTGGCCATCCGCGAAGGACAGGCCGCCCGCCCCGCCATGATAGCTGGCCGGGTAATCCACAATCTTCCATTGCTGCGGTTTGTCGGGATATCCGGTCATGCCGACGACCATTTCGCCGTCGTTGATGCTGTCTTCGCGTTCATCCAAGAACACCCAAGTCATCGTGGGCCCCGGCTCGATCAGGTCGCTCATTTTTTTGTAAACGCGGAAGCCGCTGCCGAACGACTCGGACGTCGGTCGAATTGAACCAGGCGTTCATAGCGATGCTGCGCACGCGGGATAATTCACGTTGTTGTTCTTGACCGTGCTCTTGTCCGCCGGACATTTCCAGAGGCCCGGCGTGCTTCCGGAATACGGCCAGAGAATGCTCTTGGTGATGTCCTGGTTCAGATCCCAGTTGCTGCGATTCGCCCCATTAAAGTCCAGCGAGCCATGGACCCACTCGGTGGGGCCGTACGACTGCGGGACGTTGTCCTGGAAATCGTCCACGTATAATTTCCACGCCATCATCATCTGGCGACCATTGTTCAGGCAGGCGATGCCTTGGGCTTTGGTTTTGAATTTGGCCAAAGCCGGCAACAACATGCCGGCCAGGATCGCGATGATGGCGATGACGACGAGCAGTTCGATCAGTGTGAAGGCAGCGGTCTTCTCCTGGTCGAGCCGTGGGAATGGCCGGCAATTAGTGTGCATGAATGGCTCTTTTGGTTAGCCCCGGTCTTGCGTCTCGGCGGGATAGTTCCCCTCCTGGGAGGGGTGAAGGGGTGGGTTGGTTCATGGGCAGCTCCATCGGTTGGTCCCTCTTACGCGAGCAGCTTCTTCAGATTTTGGAAACTGCGTTCGATACCCTCCAGCCCTTTGTAGGCGTTGCTCTCCTCTTCGATGATGTACCACTCCGTGCCCGCGACGGTCTCGCAAGCTTCGAGCACTTGCGGCCACTTGATCTCGCCTTCGCCGATCAACGCGTCGCGTTTGGTGGGGGAATACTCTTTCACGTGAACGTTCAGCACGCGGCCAGGAAATTTCTTCAAGTAAGCGACGGGATCGGCCCCGCCGTGGATGCAATGGCCGATGTCGAGTTGCACGAAGACGTCCGGGCTCGCCTTGCTGAAAAAGACATCCTCCGGAATCTCGCCGTCAATCGCTTTGAACTCGGCGGAATGGTTATGGTAACCGACGCGCATGTGGTGCGGTTTCAATTTCTCCGCGATCTCGCTAAAAGTCTCGGCGTTCTTGGCCCAACCTTCGATGCTTTTGGTCCCGGGCAATCCGCCGGGCACCACCAAATATTTGTTCCCCAACGTTTCGTTGAACTCGACCGTCTTAGAGCGTGTCCGAAAATTCCGCGGGGTCCTGCGGCGAGGGATTTTGGCTGTGGCCAAGGCGGCGAGGTCCGAGCATCCCCAACGCGGGCTGTAAGGACC
>VHCZ01000196.1 GCA_016871535.1 Verrucomicrobiota bacterium | reverse complement strand
GTTTCTTCTTACCTTTTCACATGTGCGCTGACTGGTTACAGCCTTACGACAGTCTCAAACAAATGCATTGTGGACGCCGCACACATCCACGAAAGGCGTGACAGCAAGAACGATGACCCTCGCAACGGGCTTGCTCTTTCAAAGAACGCTCACTGGATGTTCGATGAGGGACTCTGGTCGGTGACGAACGAACTCAAGATCATTGTCGCGGAAAAGGCATTTACCGACTGGAGTCCCGAAGGGTTCTCGCTTCGCAACTATCATGGACGTTCGTTGTTCTTTCAGCGAGGGTGCGCGCTTCGTCCCGATCCGAAGTATATCACTTGGCATCGTGAGCATTGCTTTTTGGGCTGACCATGAAGAAGCGATCTAGACTTTGCCCCGGCACTGCGCGGAAGCTAACGATCCATCCGAGCAACTTAACTCAGCAACGCGACAGCGCCGCAGCTTTGTGCCGTCCAACTGCGTTGTCGCAAACCTGATCTACTGTTCAGGCGGGGACGACCACTCGCCCGACTCCTTCAAGGCCTCATCAATCAATTCCTGACGGATGAAGATGTTGCTCGCTACCAAAGCATCAAGCGTGGGCTTGAGCTTCGGAATCAAACCTTCGCGCTTGGCTCGGCCAAGCAAAGCCACAGTCCCCATACGCCGCAGGCCGAGCCGCACCGCAAACTTTCGGGCACGGAGGTCGTCGAGGAGCAAAATAGCGGATGATTCTCGCTGTGCCAGAGCGATAGCCTCTGCTTCTCCTTTCCCAACAAGTATCAGGAGCGGAGCCACGATTGCCGGGTCGGCGTCCCGCACCTCAATCCATGGTTGCGCAAGCACTTCGGAGGCGCCTGGAGCGTTCGTCCGCGAAGTCGTCACCTCGGCGTAAACAGCGCGAGGCACGACAACGTGTCTGGCAATCAGTGGCAAAAGGCCAAGTTGTCCGATGCGCCCAAGTCCAATGAGGGGACTGCTATCCGCGATGATGATTTCCTCGGATGGCACGCAGTTCCGCCTGGATTTCTGAGTCGTCCAAGTTCACGACCGGGATCTTCAACCGGCCGAGTTCGTCGGCGAAGAGAAGCCGATTCCAGCCCGCGAGTTCGGCGGCCTTGCCCAATGAAAGCCGCCCGACCTCGAAGAGGCGAACCGCAAGTTGGAACTTAAGTTCTCGCTCGACTTCGCTTCGATCCTTGCCGCTCGCCACGAGCAGGTCATCCGGATACTGCAACGTCAGTTCAGCCATGCCGCCAGTGTACCGCACGCGAATACCCGATGGCAAGTTTGTGGCTGGGCCTGCTGGACCTGTTTCGAGGGACGGAGATTTGGGGCTCACTACAGCGAACACCACGCCGGCAGCAACAGAAGGGTGCGATGCGGCAGCTTTCAAAAGCTCCCGGTTTCTCCTGGGCTGCGAGCCGGCCGACACCCGTTTTGTCGGGCAGGCCTTTGGACAGAGCCCACAACCGAAGGATGCCCTCCCTTTCCAGCCGGAAATCAAAATGGTGCGTTCGTGCAAGGTGCTCTTACACCACGAATCGGCCGCCGGACGCTGGCATACGTCATTGAGTGCAATCCTCGTTCCACACGTAAAGGCAACTCCGAAAGATTTATCAGACGCGCGGCGTGAATTCTTTCTTCGGTCGGCGGGGATTCAAGTTTCCGTTCAGACCTTTGCTCGTGAGCAGCGCAGGGTCGCCCGTTGTTCTTCGCGCCGGGGACGAAGCTGCGGCCGAGTCCGAACTATTTCGGGTGGCATCGCGAGCGGCGGTTTGTGGGCGGCGGCCGGGCTGAGGCGACTTGACTGGGAATCAGTGGTAAGAGACTTTTACCGCATGAAAGCGACGACCATGACTCTATCATCGAAACGGCAGTCGGTTTTCCCGCAGGATTGGTGTGAGCGGGTCGGGCTGGCCAATGGTGGGCCAGTGAACGTGTTCGATCTGGGTGAGGCGGGATTGCTCATCCGTCCGGTGAGGCCCCCGTCGAAGCAGGAGCTGGAGGCGGCGCTGGCTGCGGGGCGGCCACGACGAGCCAAGCCAGGGGAGGCGGAGCGAATTGTGGCAGAGGCGCTGCGCAAGGCGCGGGAGGAGTCTTGAGCCCGGTCGTGATGGATACGGGGGTGCTGGTGTCCGGTCTCTACTGGCTGAACGAGGCGCATCAATGCCTCCGCGCGTGGGAGCAAGGAGCCTATCACCTCGTCGTGAGCGACGCTGTGTTCGAGGAATATCAGCGCGTGGCTCGCCGGGTGAGGGAGCACGAGGGGCTTTCCGGTGACCCCGAACCGATGCTGCGCTTGATTCGCGAGCACGCGCTGTGGGTAGTGCCGGATCCATTGGACCGCCCTGTTTGCCGCGACCCAAAGGATGACAAGTTCATCGAAGCCGCGCTCGCTGGCGGGGCGAAGCTGGTGATTGCCCGCGACGCCGATCTGACGGACTTGGAGAAGCCGTTCGGAGTGGAGATGGTCACGCCGCGCCAGTTTCTCAGCCGATTGCCGCGCCAAATGCGACGGCGACTGGGCAAAGCATGAACAGCCTGGTGAATAACGTCCCAGCAACTCGCAACAACATTCCCCCGAAGTTGTCCACCGCTCTGGTGGCTTGCCGCGAATGAAATTCAGACATTTCAACAAGCCGCAGTTCTTGAAGAAGATCGCAAGGTCGCTTCTGGCTCAGCGTTCTTGCACTTTCCACAACAGCCATTCACGTGGGCGCCCGTGTCGAAACGGAATCAGCACCAAGGTCCCTTGAGCGCGGGCACCGTGGAGTGTGATGCGGATGTGGTCGTCGCGCCACTCGTGGATGTCGTAGGTGCCGCGGTCCCAAATGTGGATGTCGCCCGCTCCGTACTGCCCTTCAGGGATCGTGCCCTCGAAGTCGCCGAAATCGAGCTTGTGATCTTCGACTTGGACTGCGAGATGGCGGACACCCGGTCTGTCCGGCAGCCCTTTAGGGACCGCCCAAGACTTGAACACGCCATCCTTTTCCAGCCGGAAATCAAAATGGTGCGTTCGTGCATGGTGCTCTTGCACCACGAATCGGCCGTCTGCCTGTGACACACGCCATAGATTGCAGTCTCCGTTGAATGCGTAAAGGCAAACTCGGAAAGACTTATCAGACGCGCGCCGCGAATTTCATCTTCGGCGGCGGTGATTCAGGTTTTGGTTCAGGCCTTTTCTCGCCAGCAACTCGTCCAGTTCCGGGCGCAATGGCCCGCGTCCGATGGTGGCCGGATCAAAACCGAGCTTCCGCAATCTCGCGCTGAAGGCTTCCATGTCAGACCGACGGGGATGATTGTGGCTGACGAAGCGTTCCTTGAAATACAGCAACTGCCGTTCGGCGCTGTGATCGAAGACCTGCACCCATCGCGTCCGGAGATTGACCTTGATGCGCTGGCGGAGTTCCGGTAGCGGCTTCCCGTCAAAATCGTCGTACACCAGGAACGTGGCCTTGCCCGTGCGCTTGTGCAGCTTGATGACATCTGCTTGCGACACGTCACCAAACAACGCCACCGCACACGCGACGTATGCCCGCAAGACCGGCGGCAGTTCGTCCACAAGACTGCGATGCAAGTAGAGCGCCTGTTCATCCTGCCATCCCAGCTTCAATTCCTCGCACGCGAGGTCAATTTCGCCGGGATCCCCAGCGGCATAAAGCAGTTCGACGCCTTTCTCGAGCGCCCGCCTATAGTTGCCGAAGAAAGCACGGATGTCCGCGCGCAGACGTGCGGAGAGATGCCCGAATGCAACGCGTTTCCGGAGGTTCGCCAATGCCAGATATACGATGAGATCGCGCTGCCGGTCTTCTACAGCACGCTTCCAATCCTCCGCGCCGCCTTTTTGGACGAAGAGGCGCAGCGCCTGTTTTGGTGACCCGATCTTGTTTAACAGATCACTGAACGGCGGAAATTCCTCCGGCCCCGGCAATCGTCCGAGTTGCAGCATCAGGACTCCAAAATGAATCCAAGAGCTCGCGATGTTCCTCATACACGAGTTCCCAGCGCCGTTTCCGAGGCTGCCCGATTCCGAACTGCACCCGCACCCGGTCCCAGTCGGCGTCTTCCGTGCCACCGCCTTGAACGAACGCCCTCAATGCACGTTTCGCCGAACCGAGCCGCTCACAGACCTCCGTGAGTCCTTCATAATCCTCCAGCGTTGGAATTCGTCCAAGGGCCAGTGCGAAACGACCGAATTGATCCAGCAATTCCTTGTGCTGCTCGTACAGGATTTTCCACAGCGTTCTCGGCTCGCCGAGACCAAGGCGGGCACTGATTTGTGTCCAATCAATCGCCCGCCGACTCCGCGCGGACAAAAAATCCTGCTGGTCCATCGGATCGCGGAACACGTAGAAAATCCCTAGCGCGACCGGCACGGCCGTAACGTCGAGTGCATCCTCGATGTATTGCTGCAATTCCTGCTGATCGAAGAATTTTTGGAAGGTGTTTCGTTGCGTCAGCACGCCGTCGCGATACTGCGGCGCCCGCTTCGTTTCCACGGTCTCGCGAATCAGCCCGGAAACCACGAGCAAATGTTTGGCGAGCCGATGCGCGTCCACGAGCGCTTCAACCCGCTCTGCCGGGTCTTCGATCACGTTCAGGACGTATCCCAGATTTACGATGTCCGCCTCTTGCTTCGCTCCATCGGGGCGGTGCACCGGATCCCAGCCATCGGCCCGATGCCCGAAGGCTTGTAGTCCGCGCACGTCGCTCCCTTGACCGCACCCGTAGTCAAAAAGCGTCATGCCCGTCTTGAGCAGTCCGTACTCAAGCAAAGTTCTGACGGGTTTCGATAATTCATAACGCCTCAGCGCGGTCTTGTGTCGCTCGATCAACGGCGCGGTTGGAGCCGGACTCGACGGAGCACTCTTGCGGCTCAAACAATGCTCTCGGATTGCGAGGCCCCTGCTAGTCAATAGCCGTTCCCAGTTCAATTCGAACCCGATCGTCGCGGTCTCGCTGTATAGCCCCGCCTCTTCTTCGGCCCGCGTCAGTGCTTCAAAGGCCGGGCGACGCGGATGATCGGCGGGTAGAAATGATTCCTTCCGATGTAAAATCGGCGGATTCGGATTATTCGCATAGTCCGTATCCCGCATGCGCCCTGTCACCAGGTCGATCGCGACTGCGCGCTCCAAGCACGGATGAGCCACGTCCATGAAACGCGGGTAACTCAGGAATGAGATTTTCAATTCATCGGTCCTGAACTTCACGACATTGAACTCATCCCCGAGCGCGTGGCGCTGCGCCACCTTGGCCACAAGCTGCGTTAATTCAGCCCCATAATCCGAACCTGCTTCTCGGTAAACATAGACGGCCGTGGGAAGCCGCTTCCCGAAAGGAATTTGCTCCACCAGTTCCCGGAAAGCGACGAAATCCATGCTCCGATAATACCATTTTCGGAAATTCGCCGAAAGCAGGTTCAGCGCAAGCTTCAGTTAAGCCCGGATTTCAGAAAGTGAATGAAGTTAGAGATGGGAAAAAAGGCCATCTTTTACCAGTGTCTATCCGGACAACGCTTGAGTTTGGACCAAGGATGCCGTCCCGCTTCGGAGCGCGGGCAGCCGCAAAAAGGATGAATACAGCGCTCGAAATTCGTGTTGTACCACTGAGTCGGGCACGACCGACAAATCGCCTCCTTCTGTTCGAGGGAAAGTTCGACCTTTGCGACAGCGGGAATTTCCACTGGCCTGGCTTTACGCACGACGCGGACGACACGCAAGTCACCGTGTTCCGGGTTCAGGAACTTTACCTTTCGTTGCATTGCATGCACGGTTCAATGCGATTAGACCAGCGGCACTTGAACGAAAAGGATCGGATTGTTGACGGGCACAAAACCCACGCTACTGGACGCTCCGCGCTGTTTCTGGCAGCGGGCGCGGTTGTACCAAGTCAGAACTGACTCCGGCAGCGGTCGCAAATGTGGTTCCAGGCTGCCGACCAAAAGAATGCATTTCTCAGCGGTCTCCCACGCATCGCGAATCCGCACAAAATCGCTGTTGGGATCGTCTGGATCAACACGGATTACCCAGGGCGAGCCTGCGCAGTCGGCGCCAAAATCTTCCCGCTCGCCATTGACCTGGTCGTACACCACCCAACTCAGCTGGATGACGAGTTTGCCCATGACGCCGAGTTGATTGTCGTCGCGGGTGATCATGTCGCGCCATTGTTCCGGCACAGCCAGGAGTTCGTCGCGCTCCGGATTTATGCGAATGGTTCCAACTCGCTTTTCGCCCATCGCGGGAAAACGAAAAAGGCCGTTCTCGCACATCAGCGCAGGGCCGGTTCCGGGTCCAGGGCCTCTGAGGATCGTCGCATCCAGGCTGGCGTAGGCGTTGCCAAAGCCGTCCACCCACTCACAGCCGATCTCGGCACACAGGTCTCGCCAACCTTCGGTCGGGGGAACAAGCGGCGCGCTGGTAAATGCGTAGTTTCCAATTGTTGAATCGCAGACGCGAAAGCTTCCTGACGGCGGACACGTGCAGGCGCCATCCGGCGGGTCATCTCCAAACTGGGGCAAAATCGGACGCAATCCTTGCGTAAACTGGATGAGTTTCGATTGGACCGGCAGCGGGAGTTCGATCCGCACCTTGTCGAGCTTGTTCACGCAGAGGGCGAAGTTGTTGAACATTTCCGCATACATCTACGTGCGCGGCAGCGGGCTGTGGCCGCCAAACGGACTCGGCTTGAGTTTTTCGGGAAGGATGTCGAGCCACTTTTGGCCAATGGCATCGAAACAAAGATTCTGAAACGTATAATCCATCAAGGGCGAGTCAGTGTCGCAGAGTTCCAAGCTGGTCTTCTCGTCCACGAAACCTCCACAGATCGCTCGCAGATACAATTCCATCTGGCAGTAGGGCTCGACCTCGACGCCGGCGTCCTCAATGTCCTGATCGTCGTTTTGATCCTCGTACACCTCCGGGACCAGCCGGACAAAATAGCTGCGCGGCAAACAGCAACCTTTGGGACGGTCGCTGCCAAAAACGCCGACGTTATTGTTCGCCCCGAGATCGCCAATCTGGAACGGATAACCGACCTTGATTTCCTCACCTGTATCCGGGTCAATCACGGGACTGCCGTCCTGATCAGTCGCCGTGTAAAGTTCCGAGGCCTCTTTGCAGTGCTTCCCTGTCGCTCGGTAGCGGAGGTAATCCATGATCGCATTTTCGTCCGTGCGATAACGTTCGTGATCGAGGAAGGTCCAAGTCGTTGGATCGTTGGCGATGGCGTCGGGCGCTTGGTCGGTGTGACGCAGACGGCCGCGCAGAGTCACCTCCACGACATCATCCGGCTCGGCGGTGATGGATTCGATTTCGTGGGGTGCCTGGTAAATCTGACAGGAACGATAAAAATCTCGTTGCGCTTCCCGTTCCAGGGAATGCCGTCCGTTGATCCCCTTGGCGTAAATGTAACCCGGAGGCGCTTCCGAAATCAAAGCGTGCCGTTGTCCCAGAGTGAAATGATCATTCAAATCGCGTTTCGGCGGGAAGATGCCGTTGCCAGCCAGCTCCACAGTCAACGTGTGCGCGCGTTGATGAAGAACGATCGTGTTGTCGTAGAGTTCTTCTTTCCAGAGCGAGGTCTCGACGGGGCGGTATCCGTTGAGCGAAAAGAAAAGGCACCAACGGTTGGTCGTGCCTTGCTTGGGCGCAACCAAGCGGATGCCGTCGAGTTCATAAACCTGACCGCCGTGGCTCGTGAAAGCTTTTGCGCCGAACTTTCCCTCGAAACGCTGGTTGGCTTGAATCAATCGACCGTCGTATTCAATGGGACCGCCCTTAACCACGTACTGAATTCCGGGCTTGATCTCGCCATTTGGAATCCGGTCCGGTGATGGCCCGAGGCCCGCGAAGATGTCAAATGCCTCATTATTCAGACCGTAAGCGTAGCGTTTGTAGTAGAGAACGCTTTTGCCGTTCGCGACTTCGTAGCCGACCAGATTGTCCTTCTGCGCCAGCCGCCCGTGGTCCACGATGAGCTGGCGCATCGCCTCATAAATCGGATTGTTGACAATCGAGTTCTCGCCGATCGTGGCCAGACCAGCGGCGCCTGGATTCACGATGCAGCCGGTCTTGAAGTAGGCGTCGGAAATGGTGCGCGGGCTGGGCAGATCAATCCCGTCTTCATCGAGGTTGCAGCCATCGCCGCCGCGACTGGATGCGGCGCGAATGACCGCGTAAGCGTCGGGAACACTCGGCTTCATTTTCCACAACTCGGCGATCTCGAAATGGAGCCTTCCGCCCGGAGCCAAATCGGCTGTAGAAGCAACGCGCAACGATACTTTGACCGCTTCAGGGACCTGGTCGAAGTACCGGATGCTCGATGCGTTCTTCTGGTTGTCCGGAGTCAGATCGAAGGTGTGGACTGGAGCGTCATTCGCGAGCACTTCAATCGTGACCGGCGCTTTCAGACCAGCCGCCGCCGCAAATACGCCGCCCAAGACAAAGCCGCCAGCGATCTGGTGAAACGTCGCGCCAGATTCGAGCTTGGTGGCCTTGGTTCCTGAAGGCACACCGGCACCACCAGCCGGAGCGGCGATTTGGAAGGCTGGGTAAATTGCGTCCAACCCGCCGTTACTGTCCATCCGTCCGAGAGCCGGGGCCAGGAAGTATTGTCCGGAAAAGAACTTCTCGAAATCAAAGCTGGTCAATTCGGGATCCCAATCTTCCGAATCGCGCTGCGCCGCACTGCCTCGGAAATTCTTGATGAAATAATTCAGGGTTTGATTGAGTTGTTCACCCTGATCATGGGAAATCACGCCGCCGCCTTTGTACGGCCCCTCGATGTAATCGGCGGTGCTCAACCTCTCGATTTCGACGGCATTCCCGTTTTCGTCCCAGGCGTAGATGCGATACCAGAATTTTCCGTAACCGATCCCGGCGATGGAGGCGCCATTGCAGTCGGACTCGGTTGCTCCGGGAGATCCGAACGGACAAAAGCCGCTGTAATTTTTGACAGGCAGGGGCTCCAGGCCCGCCTCCGCGCGCCGCCTTTGCGCTTCGGGAAGTGGAGTAAAGAACACTTTGAACCGTCGGGTCTCCGGTTGATCTGCTGTCGCGTCTCCGCAGCCCATTGGACACTCCTCGCGCGTGGGAAGAAAGCCGCCGTAAGATTTCAGGTATCTCAGTTTCGGATGATACCGAATCTTTTCGTGCTCCTGCGCCGCTCGCAGCGCTGGCGTGAAGTAGGCGTTGGCAACGGGATCGAACGCGCCCCGTTGATACTTGGCCAGGAGCCAAAATTCTTCGTCGGTTTCGGGTGGACCGAAAACACCGGCAGGTTTGGGCAACCACAGCAGAATCTCGTTTCCATCCGCGACCCGCAAATCTTCCGCGAGCAAATTCGCTCGATCGTTTCCAAAGACGAAAGCACCGATTGGGCTGTTCAGATTCACGCCTTCTTCTTCGCCAGGCGGAGTCACGGGCCATTCCGCGCCGGTCTTGCGTGGGTCCAGGTAAGCGTAAATCCGAAACCACTCATCGGCGTACGGCCAGAGGCCGATCGGTCCTCCGCCGCTGAAGCTTGGATTGCGAATCTGGCGCATCCATCCGCACATGTAGTAGATGATCCGCCAGGCGCAGTCGCCCAGACCGCTCAGGATGCGGTCATTGAAAGCCTGGGCGAGCGCGTTGTGTTGCGCGCTGGTGATCGGGTCGCCTTCCTGGACAACGGGAGCTTTCTTGAACGTGATGGCCATGGCGATCTGTACGGCGTTTTACCGCCGCGCAACGTTTCTAAATTCAGTCCCGCACGCTTCGCGCAATCCGTCAACTGTTTCGTCAAGAAATTTTCCGATAGTCCGAACGGCACCGAATCGATCCGAAAAATCAAAGCGCGCGCGCTTGGGCAAATGGCGATGGACCGCTTTTTCGCGCGGTGTTTTCAAAAGCCGTGCGCAGGACTTCTCCTCACTCGGAAGCAATGCCAGCTTACGCTGTGGCCGCCGCTGGCGTCGGATGATCGCTGGAACTGCCGGACGGCTCAATCGCGAACCACTTCTTGGCGTCGGCCGGTCGGACCAGTTCACGATAATGCCTGAAAATCATCTGTGGTGAATTCCCCGCTTCCAACGCGACCTGATTCACATTTTGCACCGTGGCCAAACGGTACGAGATAAACGAATGGCGCAACGCATTGGTCTTCCATTTGACGGCGGCCAAGGTCTCGGTCGCGGTGGCTTCGGCAGTTCTCTGCTGGGCGTCGTAAAAATCATCGTGGCCACCTGGCCAAACCCTGCCCCGGCAGTTCGCATAAGGCCCCAGCCATGCTGCGAGGTTATCCGTGATTGGCACCAGCCGACGGGCCGCTGTTTTGCTTTTGCCTTTCTTCACCTCAATAAAACGCTCCACCAAATTGATCTCCTGCCACTCTAATCGTTCGATTTCGGGGGAGCGCAACCCGGCGAATCCGCCGATCGCCAGAGCCGGCAGAAATTCCTTCGTGGCGGCCCCGAGTAAACGAGCCATCTCTTCCACGGCGAAGATTTAAATCTCTCCTCCCTGGTCTTTCACTTTTTCCAGATGGTCCATCTCGTCATGGTCTCGCGGCAGATAGCCACGCCGTTTGGCAAATCGGAATAACGTCCCGATCACCCGGACAAAATTGATGTACGAGCGCGCCGACAGCTTCATCGAGTTGAGGAACTCCTGAATCTGGCTTGCGCTGATGGAAGAGATCGGACAGTGAAAGGAAGTCTCAAACTTGCCAAGGCGATATCGCAAATCGTTAAGGTAGCGGTCGCCCAGGCCGGCCGTTTTCTTGGCCTCAACGAGTTCAACGACCACCTCGGAAACGAGTTTCTTTGGAAGCTTCGCCGGGTGCCTTTTGGCGTAGAAGCGGGCGGCTTCGATAATCGAATCACCGCCGAGTATTTTCGACGCTTCTGCAAATTGGACGGCGGCGACTTCCAAGGGGAAGCCCGTGCCACGCAACGCTTCGACCGCCCGAAGATAGGCCGCCCGGTCTTCGCTCCGCAGCGTGAGCACGTCCAGATCTCCGTGGCTCATCCGGTCGGCGATGAGCCCGGCTTCTTTCTTTGCTTCAAGCAAATCGCTGAAGGTGCGAATTTTCCGCCGGCCGGAGGAGTAGTCAGCCATTTGGAAGGACTCGTAGCCGAGGGCCGATCTGGTGCGGTAGATTTTCACGGTGACAAATCCCCGTTTGATTGTAATTGGCTTGTTTTTCGAGATCATCGTCCAGAGTGTCAGAAAAATGTCAGAAAAAAGCAAACTTAATCTTTATTACCAGCCCGTGGATTCGATGTAACTCCTTGATTATTAGATGGAGCCAATGGTCGGGATTGAACCGACGACCTACGGTTTACGAAACCGTTGCTCTACCACTGAGCTACATTGGCTAAATGCTTGTAATTAGGTGGTTACGCATTACACACCTTGGCGGAATTTGTAATTTACAACCGCTTTATGCAACCCCAAACTGCTGCTATGCAACAACATGGCCTACAAGCCGGGCTACCGGTTACAACTAAGTGGTCCGTTTCGTAAATACGCTCACGTTCGTTGCGCCCAATTTGGCCTGGGGCAAGGCGCGACGAGCGAGCATCCCCCGCCAGTGGGGCTGTGACCGAGGAGCAACGCAGCCCCAGGCAAAATTC
>VHCZ01000195.1 GCA_016871535.1 Verrucomicrobiota bacterium | reverse complement strand
GAGATTTTGCGAAACGCTGCGGACAGCTTGAGCCTCCCCCTCTGTCCGGGTGGGGTTAGAATTCCGGTCTCCACCACCTTTTTCCGAGAGTTCGCGGGACAGGATTCCCGCCTTGGGCGGCCTCCGAGACCCTCTCAGCCGGGAAGCCTCCAAGGATCGCCTCAAAAGGGCGTTTTTCTTGCGGCAGAGACCCGGAACGTTCAGGCTTCGCCTCCAGCCGTGAAAAGCAAATTCCTATTAGCTGTTAGTAACATGAAACGGACGCGCTGAGGCTCGATCCTAATTACCCGGAATCGTACTGGAATCTGGCGTACGCCCACTTGCAGCAACGAGACTACGAGAAAGCCGAGTTCGCCGCCAAGAAGGCCATCGAGGTCAGTCCCGATTCGCTCATTTTCCGCGCCCGCTTAATTCATGTCTATGCGGCCTGGGGCAAAACAAATCAGGCTCGAATCGAGCTGGCAAAGCTCCAGTCGGAAGCCAGCCAAAAACAAGAATACCTCCCGGCTTATCAAGTGGCCGTCATTCACACGGCGCTGCAAGATCCCGATGAGGCTTTCAAATGGCTGCGCCAGGCAATGACGGACAACGATCGCTCCTGGTACATCACCGAACTCCCGATCGATGCCATGTTTGACCCGCTGCGCACCAATCCGCGTTTCGCCGCACTGCTGGCGGAAATGAAATTGCCCGGGCGCTGACGCGTCAGGAGCGCGGAGCGCCCTTGCCCGCAGCGCTTCCGCTACGACCGGGCGTGGAGAAGTCTTCCATGCGTGCCAGCCCGTTGAGTCTGCTGCGGGCGAGGACGCCTGCCGAGGTCGGTTGATTCTCTAGTCTCCCCTTAAAGGTTGGCGGAGAGAGTGGGATTCGAACCCACGGTACTGTTTAGGTACTCGCGCTCTCCAGGCGCGCGCCTTAAACCACTCAGCCATCTCTCCGTCTGGTCCTGAACTAAGGTGCGAAACCCGATTCGCCGACGCAACCTTTTTTCGTGGGCGAGCCACTCTGAACTTTGAACTTTGAACTAATCACCGTCCGCGGCTTGAATAACTGAGATTCTAATCGAGTCAATCAGGTAGCTTTGAGAGTCGTCGGAATGACGTGAATTCTGAGCTGTGAACCGCCCGTTACCAGTTCGGGCAAGAGTCAGCGCGAATCAGACCAGACGTTGCTTTGACACCCGGCCAACATCCAGTAACTTGAGAGGAGACTTATGAAACCTTCCCTTCGTCCTGCCCTCCAGGCGCTCGTCTTGATCGGCTCCGCCGCCCTCCTGGGAGGTTGCCGAGCGCAGTCCACCTACGTGAGCCAGGCCAACAACTTGATTGTGCCTGCGACCACCAACACGTTGACGAACGCCCCCGAGACCACAAACACCGTAAGCCAAGCCGACAGCGCTGCCGTGACGAATGCCGCGCCGCCGCTCACCGCGGAAAAAACCTTCGGAGAGAAACTGACCAGCGGCGAAGCCAGGCTGTCCGAAAGCCTGGCTGGAATCATCAATCTGGCCCAGGGCGGCGTCGGTGAAGAAGTTCTTCTGGCCTTCGTTCGGAATCATCCGACGCCGTTTAACCTGTCGCCGGAAGAGATTCTGTATGTTGCCGATCTGGGCATTTCGGAATCGGTCATTGCGGCGATGATCCAGCACAAGCCGGGTCTCGTTGCCAAGCCCGCTTCAGCGACCAACACCGTCGCGGTCACGCCCCCGGCAGTGGCGACGGACCAACCTCCGGTCCTGGCGCCGGCGACAAACCGGATCGCTCTGCCCAACGCGCCGTCGTACGCGGTCACCGCCACGCCGGCGTTCGAGGCCGGCGCTCAGCCCGAAGCCATCGCGGCTGCACCGCAAGTTCAATACGAGTACTTTTATCCCCCGCTGGCGCCGTATGGGAATTGGTTCGAGGTGCCGGATTACGGGATGGTTTGGCAGCCCACCGTCGCCGTGGTCGATACGTCGTGGAGGCCGTACTTCCATCGAGGCCGCTGGATTTACTCGGACTGCGGTTGGTACTGGCACTCGGATTATTCGTGGGGCTGGGCGCCGTTTCATTATGGCCGGTGGGCCAATTATCCCGGCCGCGGCTGGCTCTGGGTCCCGGGATCGGTTTGGGGACCGTCGTGGGTGACGTGGCGGTATTCGGATGCGTATTGCGGCTGGGCGCCGTTGCCGCCGGGCGCGTATTACGATCATGGCTTTGGATTCCGCTATCGTTCCGGACGGGTTGGAGTCAGCTTCGACTTCGGCCTGGGCAGCGATTATTACACCTTCATTCCCACGGCGCGCTTTTGCGATCCGTACCCGTGGCGGCATCGAGTCACGGGCGCGCACATCGTCAATGTGTACAACCGGACGACGATCATTAACAATTACGCGCAAGGCCCGAACAAAGTCATCATCAACGAGGGCGTCGATCGGGGGAAGATCGCTGCGATCACACGCTCGGAGATCCGCAAAGTGCAGGTCCGCGATGTGCCGCACAACACGGTGCGATTGGTCCGGCCGGATCGTCTGGAGCGCACTGGTTCGGACCTGGTGGTTTACAAGCCGGTTTCTCCGGCCGCCCCGAGCGATTTCGTGACGACCCGCGCGGGCCAAGAGCTGCGAAAACCCGCCGCGTCCAACGCAGACTTTGCTGAAGGCCATCGACCCGCCGCAGGGCCGCCGAGAGGCGGAGCGCCTCGCGTGGCAGAGAGCCGGGCCAAGACGGGCCTCCAGCCTACCGCCGGCCTCGCCGCGGAGCCGAAACCCATCGCATCAGAGGTGACTCGCGTTCCTTCAACTCGCGGCACCCACTCCTCAAGCGTAACGGGACAAGACTCGGGGGCCGCCCTGACACTCAAGTCCACAGCCGAAAGTCGCAGCGCCTCCCTCCCTGAAATTCGAACGACTCGTTCGTTGAACACATCCAGGCCGAGTCCGAGACAGAGCAGTGCGGGAGCGTCCGCTCCGAACAACCCGGCTGTGGCTCCTGCGTCACCGGCGAGTCAACCCAGGGAGTTCGGCAATGCCCAGCCGCTCCGGCAAGCGGACGATTCGCGCGGCGTCGCCGCGAGCGATCCGCAGCTCATTCAAACTCCGGTCACGCCTCTGCAACGACGCGAAACGCTGCGCTCAACTGCCAATTCTTCGGCAGTCGTTCCAAGCCGGCCGAATTCGCCGACCGCGGCTCGCGCACCTGGAATCAGGCCCGCGAACGATCTGGAAACGCGGCTCATGGAATTTCAGGCAGCCAACCGCGCCGCCCCACCTTCACAAACGCGCCCGATCGAGCAACCGACGTTCCGCACTCGAAGTTTGACCGAACGATCGAGCGTGCCGTCGTATTCGCAGCCCCAACCAGGTTCGTATGCCGTTCAGACGCCGCCGGCGTATTCGCAGCCGCCGTCCGCTTATGCGCCGCAGCCAACTTCCGGACCGCAGTATCGCCGGGAACTTCCGAAGCCGCCTTCCCTGTCCTATCCCGAGAAGCGGAGCTATTCGCAGCCTGGGCCGAGTTCGAGCTATGATCCCTCTCCAAGTTATCGACCGCCTTCGGGGTACGCGCCATCGCCATCGCCATCACGTGGACCTGCGGACTACGGTTCGTCGATCCGCTCCACTCCTTTGCCAAGCCAGCCGGCGCCGTCAAGCGGTTCGATCACGATTGTGCCTTCGTCTCGCCAAGGTCCGGCGCCCACGCAGATTTCGCCCAGCCAGTTGACGCCGTCGCCGCGGTCCTCCTCTTCTTCGGGCAACACGGTCCCGTCGCGTTCGAGCAGCTCCGGCGGCGGACGTCAGACGCAAGAGCAATGATTCTGGAAATTGAATTGACTGAGTTGACTATTCTTTTGCGGACTTCCCTTTTGCGAACTTCCAGGGCATAAGTGCTCGCAAGCAGAACCGCGAACCGAGAGGCGTGCATGATTACGATGAACTCACCCCGACCCAGTCTATGGAGAGGTGTCGCCGCATTGCTGCTGCTTATTGCGCTCTGGCCGAAGGGCGGCTTGCAAGCCCAACCTAGGCCTTCCTATGGTGACACGGTTTACTCGACCGGGTTCGAGGTTGCGGAAGGTTACGATCCGGGGCTTGAACTGGTTGGTCAGAACAACTGGATCGGGTTTGGTTCCGGCGGGAATGGCATTCTCACGAACTTTTTCGAGGGCTACGGACAGCAGGCGTACATCGGTTTTGCGCCCCCGGCGCCGAAGGACGAAGTCTTGAACGTCTGGCGGCCCATCGGTCTTGCGCCCATCAACCCCGGCCAGCCCATCGTCAAGTTCACGGTCATGATGCAGATCGTGGATTCGACGAACGGGCAATATGACGATTTCCGCTGGAGCGTTTATAACACGAACGGCGCCCGGCTGTTCACGTTGGATTTCGACAACTCGTCTCTCCAGATCTCCTACGGCCTGGACAACAACGCGGGCTTCGTTCCCACGGGCCTGGCCTTCGACAATGAAGGCTACTACGAGTTGAAAGTGTCCATGAATTTCGCGCGCAATCTCTGGACCGCGACGCTCAACGACACGATCCTCGTCAATTCCAAAGAGATCACGACCACGAACGCGGTGTTGAATTTCGGCGATGTCGATGCCGTGTGGGCAATCCGCAAAGCGGGGGCGGCGGGAAACAACTTCATGATCTTCGACAACTTCGTCATCACCACCGAAGGCGCGCCCTCCATTCCGCCCAAGGTCCTGCCGCTGGGCCTCGCGGCCAACGGCCAGTTTCAAATGCGCGTCTTCGGCGAGCCGGGATTGAACTATGTGATCGAAGCGTCATCGAACCTGGCCCAGTGGGAAGCGATCAAAATCATCAGCGCGCCCGCCGGAGCAGTGTTTGACTTTCAGGATCCGGACGCAACCCGCCTGGGGCACCGGTTCTATCGCGCGTGGCATCGGCCATAGGGACGCGTTTAGCGATTCCAAAGCATCGCTTCGGGATGGGCAAGGGACCGATCACCGCCGCGGCCTTCGGGGCCGACCACGAGCACCGCTATGAAGGTCCGTCGCCATTTCAGCGGCGAGCCTGGTTCCGGGCGACAACGTTTTCGCAGCGGAAGTGCATCAAGCAAGCGCGGCCAATTCCGATGTCGTCTTTGGCGCGGAACTCGCCTCGGTAGTTCCGAGTTCTCCGCGCCTTTGAGGATCAAGTTGAGCGAGCCGGTATTCCAGGGGGGGGGATCTCACGATCAACTGGGCAGGCAACGGCACGCTCCAATCTGCCGATGCCGTAACTGGGCCGTGGATCGATCTGACGGAGGCCAGAAGTCCCTTCGCGGTTCTCGTCGGGAGCCGCGCGAGGTTCTATCGTCTCAAACAGTAGCCTGGCCTTGGTATCCGCGTCTGTTTCAGCGCAGGCTTGCGACGAACGTCCGGTGCGCCGCGGTGGCAAGCCCGCGCTGCAGCGTCGCAAGCACTTTGGAGCCGTCCTGCGTCAGCAACGCGTTCACGTCCAGAACCAGGCCTGGAAAACAGCGGCTGCGAATCAGTCCGTGCGCCTTGGGTTTGACGGCCACGTAGTCGGCATCCTCCAGCGCGAACCAGTCAAACCCTTGTTCCAGTGTGCGCCAGACCAGGTATTCGCGGACCCCAGCCATGGCGTAGGCTTCCAGCTTATCGCCGAGATCCAGGCTGGCGCTGCTTGCTGCGATT
Organism: Verrucomicrobiota bacterium; assembly: GCA_016871535.1. Lineage (NCBI taxonomy): Bacteria > Pseudomonadati > Verrucomicrobiota > Verrucomicrobiota bacterium. The sequence continues at coordinate 6,068 of VHCZ01000195.1, read as the reverse complement.
TCCGCCACAAGCTCAGGAGCGCCGACGAGATATTTCTTTTCGTTGATCCGAGTTTGGCCACCACGTCCTGGCTTGAGGCAGAGACATGCGTCAGGTTGCGGGGTATTCGCGGGCCCGGGGATGACGGTCGTGTTGGCGAAGCACTCCACTCCCGGCGTCTTGACCGCATAAAACCCGAGCCAAATTTGGACCAGGTTATCGGGCTTGCTGTGATCAACAGTGACTGGCGAAGGCATATAGACAACTCCTTTGACGAGTTCCGCTTTCTTTAGATCGGGCATCGCTTCGTAGCGGCGCAGGAATTCGCGTGAACTCAGCCTTGCGCCGTTCTCCAACGGCGGCGCCTCTCTCAAACGCGCGCTTTTGCGAAGGGATTGGATCGTCGTCGTCATCCTGCGATAATCGTTCCCGCTTCGGGGCTACTTTTTCGCCGCGTCGTAATTCTTCGCCGCCTCAGCCCAATTCACGACGTTCCACCAGGCTTTCAGGTAATCAGCGCGGCGATTCTGGTATTTGAGATAGTAGGCGTGCTCCCAAACGTCGCAGCCGAGCACCGGTTTGCCTTCGCAGCCGGCGACGGTTTTGCCCATGATTGGATTGTCCTGATTGGCGGTGGAACCAATCTCAAGTTTTCCCGCGTTGACGACGAGCCAAACCCAGCCGCTGCCGAATCGTCCCAGACCTGCCGCCTCAAATTTCTCCTTGAACGCGTCGAAACTGCCAAACGCGGCCTGGATGTCGTCGGCCAGCTTGCCGCCGGGCGCGCCGCCGGCTTTCGGCGCGAGAAGTTTCCAGAACATCGAATGGTTGGCGTGGCCGCCGCCGTTGTTGCGCACCGGGCCGCGGATGTTCTCCGGGACCGCCGCGAGGTCGCTGATAAGCGCTTCGATGGATTTGCTTTCCAGCGCGGCGTTGCCGGCGATGGCTTTGTTCAAGTTCGTGACGTAAGCGGCGTGGTGCTTGCCGTGGTGGATTTCCATGGTCTGGGCGTCGAAGTGCGGTTCGAGCGCTTCTTTGGGATACGGTAAGGAAGGGAGTTCGTGTGCCATAATGTTCGATTCGTTAATAGACTTGTGTCCGTCGTGATTTCGTTTTCGGTCCTGGTACCAACCTGCGGGGCGAAAGTAGCAAACGCCCCTCGAATACACAAGCGCCCGTCGGACGCCCAAGGCAAGCCACAACCAAAGCCGTTACAACGTTAAATCGTTATATGGGTTAAATCGGTTGAATGGTAGAATTTGCCCAAGCCGCGGAGATTTTTTTATGGATAACATTACAAATGGGAACGGGCAGATTCGAAGGTTCTGGAAGTAGGAACAAGGTAATCAAACGCTGCGCCGAGCCGGCTTGAGCGGCGCTTCGGTCTTGAAGATCGATACGGAAGGCGCGGAAGTCCGCGTTGCGCGCGGCGCGAAGTCATGTCTTGCCAAGCCCTCGCTGCGGTTGGTGATCTGCGAACACAATCGGTTTGGCCTGACCGCGCTGGGCGCCACGACGGCCGAACTGATGCGGGAATTCTATGCGGCCGGATTCAAGGCTTTCGCAACCGAAGACGGATCGAATTTCCAGGAGATCACCCTCGACGGCGCGTTTCAACCGTGCGGCGCCTGGGCGGAAAGGTTCAACACGGATCGGACCGACAACATCTTCTTCCGTCGCTAATCCAGGTATCCAACCAACTGTTCGAACCGCCGTCGCCAGGTCCAATCCCGCATGAATTGCGCCGCCGCGGCGCCCCGTCGCGCGGCCTCGGTTCGGTCCCGATAGACCCGCTCCAGAAGATCCAGCACTTCATCGACGTCTGATTCGCCCCACCCATCGGTGGCGGCGAACGGCGCCACAACGTCCGCCCGCTGTTGATGGGTGAGCGGATAGCAATGGCGCTCGTCGATCAAGTCCAGGTGCCCGGTGTTCGCGGAGAGAATCGTCGGCAAGCCGCTGGCCATGCATTCCATCGCCATCAAGTTCGTGCCGCCTTCGCAGCGATTGGGAAACACGGCGGCATCCACCTGAACGTAAACTTTTGGCATGAGATGATTGGGCACCGCGCCGAGATTGTGCGACGCGCCGCGCGGGACGCCGTTGCTTTCCAGCCAGGGCGTGATTTCCAGCAACCCGTCCGAGTTCACCGCGGGAACCCCGCTCACGTAGCCCTTGCGGTCGATCCCAATCATCGACTTCGGCCAGTGATTGTGCCAGGCGGTGAACAGAATCGATTCCGGGTGACGCTGATGAAATTTTCGGAACGCGGCGACCAGGATGTCCTGGCCTTTCCGGTATTCCAGCTTGCCCCCGGAAAAAACCAGGAACGGCCCGCCGGGCGCCTTGGGTTGGTCCGACGGAAAAAACATCGAGTGATCGACGGCCTGAAGGAACGTTTCCGCATTCCGAACGTTGTGCCGGCGCAGCACGTCGCGATTCCAGGTCGAACCCGCGAGAATCCACTTGAACCGCTTCGCCACATCCAGTGAATGCGGGGGCAAGTGCGTGTCTTCAGAGAAAATGATCGCCAGGTTGGTTGTGCCGACGATGCGCTCGGCCGCGTCATTCGAGGCGAGCCGATTTCCCAGCGTGTGAACGACTGGGAATTCGCACTGACATCGCTCGTCCGGATGTTGGGCCAGCAGGTTGGCTGCGATCCGTTCCCGCGCCAGCACGCGGTCGAACACGGTCTGATACTGCGGCGGCAAAGCGTTCGGGGCGTCAGTGGGCACGAAGGGCACCACGGCGAACCGTCCATCGACCTCGGCCTGCAAAGCCAGGTTCATGCCCAGAACTCCCCAACCGGACGTCGGGCTGATTTGCCAGTTCAATCCGAGCCAGCGCCGGCCGGGGTTCTGTCGCGCGTTTGCTGTCATGCCACGACTTTCACAACAACGAAACGGCCACCGTTTGGCAAACCAATTCCTTCCGTAACCGCAAGAGAGAACAGGAGAAACAAATCAGACCTTTGGTCTGCGAAGCCGCCGGGGAGATCGAATCCATTTTCTCGCTCACGTGTGAGCGCATGACCGAAGTCTTCCAGAAGCTGAACGAACGCCAGGCTCAATTCCTGACCCCCGCCCAAAAGGGGTGCTCCTGGAAGAAATGGAGCTGGAACGCCGGAAGTTCTTCCACCGCGATCCAAAATCGAACACCGTCCAGCACCTGCCGCAGCCGTTGCCCGCTCGAACCGCTGAGGAACGCCCGCCTTCCGGTTTCTGCTGGTCCGTGATTCGGAGGCCGATTTCCTTATTGAGAATGGCATGTGGCTTGCCTCTCTGGCGGTTGCGAGTCAATGTTTCACGCGTTCTTTTTGTATAAGAATGCGCAATCCAATCGGCGGCTTTCTTTCTCGCCCGTGTTCACGGTGAATTTCTCGCCGCTCCAGATTGAAGCGGCGCCGAACTCTCCGCGTTTGTTGATGGCGTAGAAATTCACATTGAACTTGGGGCGGCCCTGCTCGTCGAGCAGGCGTTTCATCTTCGTTTGCGCGAGAATGCGTTTGCAGGCCAGCAAGCACGCTTCCTTCGGGCTTTTCCCCTGGCGCATGAACTCGACCACCATGACGCTGCTGCACGCGAGGAGGTTCGCTTCGCCGCGGCCTGTCGAACCCGCCGCGCCCACTTCGTTATCGACATACAGACCGGCGCCGAGAATCGGCGAATCGCCGACGCGTCCGGGGATCTTGTAGGACAGGCCGCTCGTGCTGGTGCAACCGGAAATGCCTCCGCGCAAGTCCAGCGCGCTGCAATTGACCGTGCCGTGATTGCGCAAGGCCGACTGCAATCCCTGGCTGATGTTCTTCGTTTCCAGATCGTGCGGAGGCAGCCAGTCATCGGTCCGGCTCAGTTCCTCCTTCCACTTCAACCAGGCCTGCCGCGATTCGTCGGTCAGCAAATCTTCTTCCTTGAAGCCATGAGCCTTCGCAAAGCGCAGCGCGCCTTCCCCGACGATCAACACGTGGTCCGTGCGTTCCATCACCAGGCGCGCCACCTTGGAGGGGTTGCGGATATTGCGCAGCGCCGCGACCGAGCCGCCGCGACCGGTCGGCCCGTGCATGACGGACGCGTCGAGTTCCACGATGCCCTCCTCGTTGGGCAATCCGCCCAATCCGACCGAATTGTCGTTCGGGTCGTCTTCCAAGATGTTTACGCCCGCGATCACGGCCTCCAGGGCGTCGGCGCCTTGCTGAATGAGCGACATCGCTTTCGCCGTGACTTGCAGTCCGTTGCCGCTGGCGATCACGACGGGCTTAGTCGCGGCGGGATTTTGAGCGCGCGCAGCGGGTGCGCTCAGGAGCTTGTGGCCAAGCAGCGCAGCGGCTCCGGCCGAGGTGGAATGGATGAAATCGCGGCGGGGAATGAGGTGTTCCATGAGAACCCGGTTACCGGAAGTTCTTCGGTCCATCAAGCCCGAACTTTCAGAAGGCGCTAAAGTTTCTTCAGCCGGTAAAAGCGCGTGCCACTCGAGGCATCGACGGTCACGGAGTTTTGTCCGCCTGCCACGGCCGGCGCGGTCGCAACCGAGGACCAGTTGGCCGGGGAGAGTGTCGCCGAGGATTCCAGGACAAACCCCGCCGCCGACGCCGGCCAGGACAAGAGGGCGTTTTTCCCGGAGAGGCTCACGCTTAGTTTTGGCGCCGTGCCGACCGCAGGGCTGACCAGAATCCGATCCAGGTCCGCCTGAGAGTACTCGTCCATCAAGTTGGGGTTGGTGCTGAACAACCACAAGTCAATCGCTGTCCCGCCTTCCCGATACGACACGGTGAACTTCAGGGGCTTGCCCACCTGGCTGTCTTTGACCTCGTACTTGAAGCGCATCCGCGGCACGCCTTGCGTCTCCGGGTTCAAGAATTGGCTCGAGGACAGTTCATTCCAGTGAAAGTTGCCTTCCCAGTAAGCCCGGCCCGCGTCGTCGCCCAGCGAATGATTGACCGGATTGCCGCCTTCTTTGATCGTCAGATATCCGCCGTCACAACAGCCTTCGGCATATCCGCCCCGATCGCTCAACGGCCAGTCGGTTTGCGGATCTTTATCAAAGTCCGGCGGCACGAAGAACGAATCTTCGTTGAGGTAATTGGCGAGGTTGCCGCCATTCTCGAACATCGTGAAGCGCATGTAGAGGTAGTAGATGCCGGGTTTGGAGAACTGGACCTGGTAGGTCACTTTGTCGATGTGCTGGCCGAAAGTCGTTTGGGTCCAGAGCGCGCCTTTCTTGGAGGCGGTCGTGTTCTTGGCCAGGACCGCATTGCCCAGGGCGCTAGTGACCGTGCCGCTGTTGTTCGCACGAGTGAAACCCGCCCCAGGGTTTTCGTTGGTCTTCAAAGAATAATCCTCGCCTTCCAGAATCAGGTACGACCAGGCCTTGGCGCCTGTCCCGACCACATTGCCAGGATCCTGCACGGTGATCAGCGGTTTTGTCACCAGGAGTTGGTCCAACTCCGCCTGAGAGTACTCGTCCATCAAGTTGGGGTTGGTGCTGAACAACCACAAGTCAATCGCCGTCCCGCCTTCCCGATACGACACGGTGAACTTCAGGGGCTTGCCCACCTGGCTGTCTTTGACCTCGTACTTGAAGCGCATCCGCGGCACGCCTTGCGTCTCCGGGTTCAAGAATTGGCTCGAGGACAGTTCATTCCAGTGAAAGTTGCCTTCCCAGTAAGCCCGGCCCGCGTCGTCGCCCAGCGAATGATTGACCGGATTGCCGCCTTCTTTGATCGTCAGATATCCGCCGTCACAACAGCCTTCGGCATATCCGCCCCGATCGCTCAACGGCCAGTCGGTTTGCGGATCTTTATCAAAGTCCGGCGGCACGAAGAACGAATCTTCGTTGAGGTAATTGGCGAGGTTGCCGCCATTCTCGAACATCGTGAAGCGCATGTAGAGGTAGTAGATGCCGGGTTTGGAGAACTGGACCTGGTAGGTCACTTTGTCGATGTGCTGGCCGAAAGTCGTTTGGGTCCAGAGCGCGCCTTTCTTGGAGGCGGTCGTGTTCTTGGCCAGGACCGCATTGCCCAGGGCGCTAGTGACCGTGCCGCTGTTGTTCGCACGAGTGAAACCCGCCCCAGGGTTTTCGTTGGTCTTCAA